>CAINEZ010000654.1 GCA_903847905.1 uncultured Bacteroidota bacterium | reverse complement strand
ATATAAAATTTAATTAAAACTATTTATTTATTTATTTTATTTTCATCTCTTAATGTTAACGCACAGAATGAAAAACAGACGGATACTTTAATTCAAATGAAAGAAGTTATTATTACTTCAAGCCGTCTTCAGCAATATACTTCCGGAAATAAAATTCAAACAATAGATTCGGTTGTATTAGAAAATAATACTACAAATTCATTATCAGAAATTATTTCGTCTAATTCCCCAATACATATAAATTCATACGGCTCAGGCGCGCAGTCAGTACCGTCATTCAGGGGTTCCGGTAGCGCCCATACAGCAATTCTGTGGAATGGCTTCAGTATGCAGGATGTGCTTAACGGAGAAGTCGATTTTTCGCAAATTCCCGGTTTTTTTCTTGATGATGTTAAACTGCAATTTGGCGGTTGTGGCGCTCTTTATGGAAGCGGCGCCATAGGAGGCGCTATAAATTTGAATGACAATTTAGCATTTGGTAAGAGGTACAGAACTTCTTTTATTTCATCTTTTGGCAGCTTTATAAATTACTTTGAAGGAGTTGAATGTAAAATAAACGAAAAAGAATTTGCAGGCGCTATAAGAGTCTTTAACCATTCCATAAAAAATGATTTTGAATATAATAATATTTATCTTCCCGAGAAACCAGAACAAAAGCTTCAAAATGCAGAAACAAAACAGTTAGGCGTATTGGTTGATAATAGTATTCGTATAAATCAATACCAAAAATTCAATTTTCACTTATGGTTCCAAGATAACGATCACAATATTCCTTCTATAATGACTGATACATCAAAAAGCAAACAGAATGAGAAAGATCAGTTTATCAGACGTACCATAGAATGGAGCAGAATTGGGAGAAAATCAGAATTTTATTTGAGGACGGGATATTTTAATAATTATAAATATTTTACCGACCCTGCTTATGATATAAAATCGGATTACAGATCCCTTTCATCAATAAGCGAATTTGAGAATAACTATACGTTTAATTCAAATTTTAAATTGAATACCGGAATTAATTATACTCACGAAAAAGGGGAATCGCCTAATCTTGATAACACACATTTTAGGGATCGTTCTTCAATATTTTCTTCTTTAAAATATAATTTGAAAAATAACAGAATTAAAACTGTTTTTAGTATTAGGGAAGAAATAATAAACAGCAATAATACTCCTTTAACATATTCATTCGGAATAGATGGTGAAGCATTTAAAGGGTTCGATATTAAAGGAAACATAAATAAAAGTTATCGTATTCCTTCATTTAATGATTTATATTGGAATGACATGGTTTGGAATATGTTTGGAAATCCTGGCTTGAAAAATGAAGAAGGATTTAATGAAGAGTTAGGAATTAACTATCATTCTACAGTAAATAAATTATCATTTGAAATAGGCGCTACTGCTTTTAACAGTGATGTTACCAACTGGATCTTATGGCAGCCTGTTGACAACTTCTCAAAATGGACACCTATGAATGTAGATACTGTTTGGTCAAGAGGGCTTGAATATAACCTTGCCATCAAATATCAGGTAAATAAATTATTGATTAAATTTTCAGGAATGTACACTAATCTTAAAACTACCAATGAATCAAAATCTGCCGATATTACTCTTAAACACAAGCAACTGATCTATGCCCCTGAACAAAAATTTAATGCAAATATTTTTATTGAATTCAAAGATTATTCGTTGTCATATTATCATAATTATATCAGCGACAGATTTACAAATGCTGAAAATTCAGATCATGTGAAAGCTTATACAATAAGCGATTTCGTGGTTTCAAAAGGATTTACATATAAAAACTATAATTTTAATGTGAATTTTCATATTAACAATGCATGGAATAAAATGTATGAAGTAATGCAATATTACCCGATGCCACCCAGAAATTTTCAGTTTGGCTTCAGAATAGATTTTGTAAAATAATAATGTGCGTGTATTAATATAAAATATTTATTTTAGTTATTGGTTTTGGTTATTTAGTTTTTTGTTTTAGTTTCAATATAAGAATTACGTACCCTTAAGTAATGCTGGTAAAGCAAAACCAGTAACTATTTTAACTATAACTAAAGACTAAAAAACTATTAACCAAAAAAAATAGTAATTTATTTTATATTTATCACT
>CAINEZ010000653.1 GCA_903847905.1 uncultured Bacteroidota bacterium | reverse complement strand
TTTTATTTTTTTTATTGAATTATAAGTTTTTGTATTAATGAATTATTTCCATCAGTTACTTTCAAAAAATAAATACCGCTGGGCATATCAACTGTTTGAACTTTACTTTGGAAATTTGATCCATTTCCATTTATATATGCTGATTTAATTTCTTCTCCTACTATGTTGTAAACAGAGTAGTGAACCTTTTCGGCTATACTTGTTCCTTCTATAGTGAATGAAGAAGTAGCAGGATTAGGATATATAACAAATCTTTCGTTTGTAGCATAAGATGGAACACCTACAAGTCCTGTAATACTAATGTTGTCAAGATAAACCCAACCTCCCCAACCAGAATGGTTCTCAAAACGGAACATTACGTTTGATTGTCCAACAAGAGAATTCAAACTTATATTATCTGTTCTCCATTGAGTAGAAGTGGGCGACCAGCAACCATTGGAAGTCCATACAGGTGCGGATGCAAGCGTAGCGCCAGCTTTTTTATATATCTGTGTCCATGTACTACCGCAATTATAAGAAGAATAAACGATTAATGTATCACCATAAGTAGTGCTTCCATCATTAAAACATGCATAAGCCACATCGAAAGTCATATTGGAAGAAGAAACATTTGAGAGATTATAAGCAGCAGTAGTAAATTTGTCTATTCTTCCGGTCATATCTGTTGTTGAGCCATCGCCATTGCAATTATTAAATCCAATACTGTGAGTTCCTGTATGTGCAAAAGTAGTACTGATTTCCCATGCGGCATCACCATCGGGATTATACAATGACCAGCCAGTAGGAATATTGGCGCTACTTTCAAATCCTTCTGCAACAGGCAAACTTGCCCCAACAGAATTAACAGTAAAATTGGAAATTATTTGGTCGTTAGCTGCATTCCCATCAGTACCGCCATTAGGATTGCTTGTATATATAGTAAATGTATGGGATCCGGCTGTGGTAGTAATATTAGGAAGGGTAACATTGGCAGTTAGCTCTGAAGCCAATGAACCAGACCAATTATATGTTTGAAGCGTACTAGCATCTATCTTATATTTAATAGTACAGGAAGTAATAGTTGTAGATCCGTAGTTATGTATAGATACCGAGGGAGATATAGTTGTAGAACAAATTGTTCCATTTGGAGAAGCAACGGTAGAAATACCTGCATCCAAAGCTAATAACGGTGCAGGGCAATATGCCAGAACAGCATTAAGGTTAGCAATTGAATATTGTTCAACTCGTCTTGTTTTTCTATCGCCGGCGCAAATCATGTATTCATAAGGAAAATGTGGAACACTGTATGTAGTTGCAACAGATGCTCCATTCATTAAAATAGGATAAGTGGTATTGAGTGTCCAGTTTCCCTGAGTGGGCGCATGAGCAGTGCCACAAGAAGAACCGGTACCTTGTATGCATGCAAGCGAACTTTGGTCTGCTTCAATAAACAATACCATAGCAGTATTATCTCCACCGGGACCATGCTGCGTATAAAAATCTTGAAACGCGCCGGAAGTATGGTATGCCCAGCAATATGGACACCATGTTGCAGAAAAGTCAATAAGAACTGTTTTGCCTGCATTCAGATAAGTGTAAAGGGAGTGCGAAGTACCGTTGATATCAACAAGGGTAAAATTTGGAGCAGTAGTTCCATCTGCTAATTGCGATTTAACAGGATTACTTATTAATATTAATGATATTGCCAGGCATGAAATAAGGACAATTTTTTTCATAGCTTTCGTTTTTTATGTGATAAATTAATTTTTAAATATTACTTTTTGATTTGGTAAATTTAATAATTAAAATTTAATGTAAAATAAAAAATCTAATTTTTTTCTTTATCTATATTATTTAGTGCCTGCACTAAAACTCAGTGCTTGATACAATCAGCTAACCACTAAATTGTAAGTGATAATTTGTGTTATTAATATTCAAATCACTGTTGTCCGGTAAAAGTTTTTTAAAGAAGCCGAAGCATAAGCCCGGCTTCTTTTGTTTTTGTAGTTTTGGTTTGCACAAACTTCTACTACTATGGACAAAAGTAAACATTTTTTCGGACAATCCGTTTTCGGAC
>CAINEZ010000652.1 GCA_903847905.1 uncultured Bacteroidota bacterium | reverse complement strand
GCATAAACAAACGGGGAATTAGCTCAGTTGGCTAGAGCGTTTGACTGGCAGTCAAAAGGTCGACGGTTCGATTCCGTTATTCTCCACAAAAAGAAGACAGCTTTTGCTGTCTTTTTTGTTTTTAAACACCAAGTATTATTTTTTATCCGTTTTTATTCCGGCTTCCAAAGCCTTTATATATTCAGGGTCTACATCCATTCCCAGTTCTTTGGATCTTAAAACGTCTGCAAGCGCAGCATTATAATTTCCCAAAGTAAAATAATCTCCGGAGCGGTTGAAGTAGGCAAGCGAAAGATTGGGCGAGTATTTTAAAGCAGATGTATTATCATTTATTGACTGTTCAATGTACTTTACGGCTTGCTCTTTTTGCCCCGACTCTAATGAGCTTTTTCCTAAGTAATAATATGAAATACCACGGTTATAATAGGCATCAGTATAATCAACTTTAAGCTGAAGGGCTTTGTCGAGGTCTTTTATTGCAAGGTCATATTGTCGCTTTTCATTATACGCATCACCTCGTCCATTCAAGCCTTTAATACAATCGGGGTCTTTTCCCAGGGCATCATTCCAAATACTTAGCGTATCCTTCCAAACTTTACAACGGTTGAAAGTACCTATTGTCAGGGCTATTACAAATATCACAATAATTGAATTTACAAAAATGCTAAGTTTTTTCCTGTTTTTTAGAACATATGAAATGCCTTGTCCGATAAGGAAAAACAAACCAATATATGCAACATAGGTATATCGTTCTGCAATAACGGCGGCGCCAACAGGAATGACCTGAAGCACCAGGGCGACAGAAAACAGAAAGAACAAAACGCCAAACATTATTTCTTTTGTTCGCTTTGAAGAACGGTAAACCAACCATGCAATACCCAATGACGCCACAACATATATGATATACCAACCGTATGTTCCCTTGCCAGGATAACCGTAAAAACAAGAAAGTTCGACAGGCAAAATACATTTCCACAAATATGTAATAATGCCATATCCGGCGAACAGCACCCGATCGTAAAAGGAATAATTTGTAAAGACAAGGGCGCTTGAAGCTTGCTGCGCTTTTGTTGCAATTAATCCGAAAAATATTGCGATCACAAAAAATGGTATCTTTTCAATCCATATTTTTTTATCGGTAAATTTTCTTCCCAAATAATAATCTATGAGTGGAAGTAATGCAGCCATTGCCACAGCCATGCCTTTGCTAAGGATAGATGCTATGAATAAAATAAGACATAAAAAATAATATATCCATTTTTTTTCATTTTTGTTTATGTATAAAATGTATGCACATAAAGCAGCCAGTTCAAAAAAAGTGTACAACAGGTCTTTTTGTTCTGCGACCCAAGCTACGCTTTCCACATGCATTGGATGTATTGCGAATAAAAGAGATGTAATAAAAGCAACCAGATAATTATTTCGGGTCAGGAGTTTGATGAACAAAAAGACCATCAATATATTCAGCAGGTGGATAATAACATTCGTAACGTGATATAACGACGGGTTAATCTTTGCATAATGATATTCTATGGCGTAGGATAGTATTGTAATTGGATGATAATTTCCCATGATAAAGCCCGACTTTAATGAGAAAATATTTTTTACAGTTTCAAAATTAAAATTATGAATGAGCTTATTGATAATGATATAATCTTTATCGTCCCATCCTGTAAGAAAATTTTTAAGTGCCGGAATGTAAATGATAAAGGTAAGTACGATTACGCCAAACAATGCAATCAACCAGCGTTTGCTTTGCTGAGGTTTCGCAGCTATAACTTTTTTATGGGGAACAACTTTTTTTATTTGTTGTTTGGTCTTTCCTTTTGAGGACATAAAAAAAATTACATTATTTGGATTTTAAGCACCACAAATCTACATGTTTTCTTAAAAAAACAAAAATGAGAATATGCCAGATCTATTAAATTTTGGTGGCAGGTCCGTTCACCAGTTTCGGTTCTGTTATTTTTCATAAACAAAGATAAAGGGTACTAAAGCGGGGAGGGCTTTATAAAATTATTTCTTTTTCCCGACAGCATTTCCATAATCAGTTTCATCGTAATTGAGCATTTCAAAACCAACGCTATTTAATTCATTTTCAATTTCTGCTTTGTAAAAATAATGACCATAATGATAAGGAAGCAAGGTATCTCCTTTTTCAATTTTTTCGTTTCGGAAAATACGCGCCCAAAAATTCCCCCATTTGAATATCAAGCCCAATTTTAAAAAATAACTTTTTGCTTTTAAAAAAGAAATTAAAACTTTGCCATTTATATTAAGCAATTCGTAAATATCTTTTAATAAAAGATGTCTCTTATGCGTTCCCTTAATGTGTGTATAAGCTCCCCAGCCAACAATAACCGCATCATATTTTCTTGTTGTTACAGGAACTTTATCGTGTTCTACAAAAATCACCTTTGACTTCATTCCCATCCTTGACAAAAACATATTTGCATATTCACACATTTTTTCGTTACATTCAAATCCATCAACATCAAATCCCATTTTCTCAAGATTATAAACCTCTCTTCCTCCTCCTGCTCCAATAACCATTATGGATCTACATTCTTTAAAAAAAAATTCTATTGCATTTTTTTCCCAGTTAAATAAAGGTTTTTTATTATGGTCATCGTTAAAATATCTTTCGACATTATTATAATGCAACTCGCCAAATTTTGTCAGAATATTTCTTTTAAGAATACCTAACCAAAAACCTACCCAGAGCGATTCAATAAAATATCCTATATGTAAAAATTTTTTTACCACCCTATATCCAAACCGAAAAAAAATATAAGATGAAAACATCAAATAATATATAAATTTATATTTCATAAGGTTGAATTTTATCAAACCAGTATTACTAATTATTTACAAATATATTTAATTTTTTTAAGCAATTTTTCGGATTAGTTGTAAAACTCCAGTTATTAAAATAAGCGAATGAAGCTGACAACCGGGTATTAATCAGAGTCTGTATATAAAGTCGCTGTTTTTCACGCAAAGAACGCAAAGCCTTTCTTTATTGACTTTGCGAACTTTGTGGTTAATTATTTTGTTGAGTTTATGGACAGACTCTATTTAAATAAATATTAACATGCGTTGGTTAATATCCTTTTATTATATAGCAATACAGTATCTCCGGAATATTTATCTTGGCTTCTAAATACCGGAAAACATTATGAATTATATTGATGTCATTTTAGCTATTCCTTTGTTATGGGCTATTTACAAGGGATTTACAAAAGGACTTATAATCGAAATAACTTCGCTTATTGCCCTTTTTCTTGGAGTTTATGGAGCAATACATTTTTCTTATTACATTTCAAATTTGCTGAAATTAAGTTCTGCATATTCTCCGCTTATTTCTTTTGCAATTACATTTTTAATAATAGTAATTATAATTTACTTCTTTGCTAAAATGCTTGAAAAATCTATCAATTTATTAGCGCTTGGCTTTTTGAACAAATTAGCCGGAGCCTTTTTCAGTTTGCTGAAAATCGCTTTTATCCTAAGCGTACTATTAATATTTATTAATAAATTAAACACTAAAACATCTATAATTCCTGAAAAAGCGAGAAAAGAATCATTGCTTTATCCTACATTATCTGCATTTGCCCCTATGATAATCCCAAAATTAAATTTCGAAGAAATTCGGAAAAAATTAGCGGAAGAAAAAAAGCTATAGAATACTTAAAAATCACAACTAATACACTAAGAACACTAAGTTTCACAGAGAAATTTCTTAGTGTTTCTAAGTGCCTCAGTGGTAAAAAACAATATCTTTAATTTAGTTTTTCAAGGAAGCCGTGAGCAATTCAGACCATATCAGCAAAAGAGTTTTATTTTAGCGGAAAATTTGATAATTTTGTTTTTTTGATAAACTATGGCAAATATTCTATTAACCCAGCAATGCGTTCGATCATGTCCTTATTGCTTTGCAAAAAAGCACATGGCTGACTCCGAGCCCGATGATATTCTTACATGGGATAACCTGATTTACATTGCTGACCTTATGGAACACTCCGGTGAAATGGGAGTGTCGCTTCTGGGAGGCGAGCCAACTTTGCATCCTAATTTTGTTGACTTTGTGATCTATCTTCTCGAAAGAAAATTTCACGTAAATGTTTTTACCAGCGGGATTATGGGCGAAAAAATGTTCAGCGAAGCTGAAAGAGTCCTTAGCGGCATTAACCCCGACAGGTTATCCTTTGTATGCAATGTGAATAATCCCGACAAATCACCGTTCTCTGAATTAGAAAACGTAAGAAGGTTTTTAAAAACTTTTGGACATCTCACTACTCCCGGTTTTAATATTTACAAGCCCGATTTTAATTTCGATTTTATTTTTCAATATATAAATGAATTCGGCATGAGGAGGCATATCCGATTAGGTCTTGCGCATCCTATTCCCGGCAAACATAATTCCTATGTTCCCATCGACAAGATGAAACAAATGGCAGAAAAGCTTATCGCTTACCTTCCCGTTATGGAACGTTTGAAAATTAAAGGAGGCTTTGATTGTGGATTTCCATTGTGCATTTTTTCCGAAGAGCAAATAGGTCGGCTTTTTAAACACAACAGCGGGCGACTTAGTTTCGGCTGTGGTCCTGCAATAGACATAGGTCCCGATATGTCAGTGTGGGGATGTTTCCCATTATCGAACACACATAAAAAATCAATTTACGAATTCGATTCTATGAACGACATCCGTAATTATTACAGGGACATTCACCATAAAGTAAGAATAGAAGTTGCAGGAATATTTGATGCCTGCGACGACTGCATTTACCGCGAAGAACAGCTTTGCATGGGAGGCTGCTTGGCGCATTCTTACAATCATTTTATTAACGAAGCTAATATCAGATTCAAAGAGATATATCAATAAGGTAGTTATATAAAAGGGAATTTGTGAATACAAAAAAGTTAACAAGGCATAAGGCATAAGCAAAAAAGTAATCGGTAACTGGTATTCGGTAATCGGTAGCAGTCAATAATTTAACAAATAATTTTATCGCACTAAATATGTCAGCCTGAGTAATGTCAGCCTGAGTTTATCGAAGGCTAATAGAAGGCTAATCAAGGTGCAACAATTAAACCATAAAGCAATTAAAAGTATAAAAAGTCAAATACATACAATGAGAGATCATATTTTAGTTTGTCAGTTTGATGAAGACCTGGTAAGAAAATTTCATAATCAGCGCCTGGTAATAATTTTATCAGATTTTAACCAGGTACAACAGGCTCATAAGCTTGTTAACGATTGTCAGAACAATTTGCATTGCCTGGTAATTGATCATGCAGGCTCACTTGCTTCTGTTCCTTTTCACGAAAAATGGAGAGGAATTCCGCTTGCGCTTTTTGTATCTGAAATTGGCGCTTTCAAAGAGGTGATGGGGAAACTCCCACTGTTGAGAGATTTGAATATCCGTATTTTTCTCAGCACTGATAACAAAGAAAATTGCACAGGACTGCATATTCTTGCATCATTGGGAATAGATTGCGGAGTTAGTTTTGGTGAAAAAGAAATTGACTGGGAAGCAATGAACGATCTGATGACCTACTCAATTTATGGAAAAGTAAATCATGCTTCCATTGAACCTTTTCAGTTTATTGCGCGTAATTATAATCCGGCTCGCTTAACAGATCTTAGTTCGGTTTACTTTGATAATCCTTATACTTATATTCACATTGATAAAAATGAAAATATTGCTTTAACAGCGAATGATTTAAAGGAAGGAAAATTTATTTTAAAAGGAATTGAAAACGTCCACAAGATTTTTGAAGATGAAAAATACCAGGAAGCTCTTAATGCATGGCAGAAATTTTTATTGAAAGAAAATGGCTGCGCTTATTGTCAGGCATGGAGAATTTGCATAGGGAAGTTTTCAGAGTCAGCAGATAAAAATCCCGGCTGCCGTCAGTTCTTTACAGATTTAATGGAAGCAGCCGACCATTTTATTTCGGTTCAGCAGAAGAATAAAAGAAAAGAAGTATGGCAACCATAATATTTAAACCTACAGAAAAATGCAATTCCAATTGTATTTATTGTGATGTGGTTACTAGGAAAAAACCCAAGACCATGTCGCTGGATTTGCTCGAACACATCTTTAAAAATATTGATGGGTATCTTAAGGCTATGCCACAGGAACATGTTCAGCTGATATGGCACGGAGGCGAACCACTTTTACTTGGCGAAGATTATTTTATTAAAGCGCTCGAATTCCAGGAAAAACATTGCAAAGAAACAAAACACCGTGTTAACCATGCTATCCAGTCGAACCTGACATTGATAAATGAAAATTTTCTCAATATTTTCAGGAAACTTGGTATAAACCAGGTAGGAACAAGTTTTGAACCTATTCCAAATCTTCGCGGACCCGGAGCAAAGCGTGATTCCGCAACTTATAACAGACAGTTTTTGAAAGGCATTAACATGCTTGAAAAAAATAATTTTGGCTGGGGTTTTATTTATGTTGTTACTAAAAGATCGCTCAAACGTCCTCTTGATATTTTCTTTTTCCTTTCCAACCTTAAGCTTACAGGAGGTTTTATGCTTAACCCTGTTCTTGTTTATGGCGAGGATAAAGAAAACATAGGCTTGACGCAGGAAGAATATGCTGATTTTCTCGGCGCTATTTTCCCTTATTGGTGGAAACACAGAGATCGTTATCCGCAGGTGAATCCGTTTAAAATGTTTGTTGAAAATATTGTTGAGAAAAAAATTACGACAGGTTGTGAAGATACCGGCAAATGCGCTTATGGTCATGTTTATATAGGACCCAGCGGAGAAGCCTCGCAATGTGGAAGAGCCGGCGACTGGGAAATAATTTCTTATGGAAATATCAATGAACGCTCACTTCTCGAAATAATGCAGGACGAACAAAGAGAACAATTTTTAAAAAGAAATGATATTCTGCTTAACGGTGAATGTAAAGGATGCCCTTACTGGGAATTTTGTCATGGAGGATGCCCCCTGGATTCTTTTATTAAACACAAAAATTTTATGCATCAAACTAACAGGTGTGAAGGAAAAAAATTATTTTTGGAGAAATATTTTATACCAATAACCGGAATTAACAGTAATCGGTGCGTGGAAAAACCTTTGATGTCTCCTTTTGATGAGCATTGCAGGGCATAAAGTATCAATGGTTGAATGTTTGGTTAAAGAGTTGTAAAGCCTATAATTAGTGTTTGTCTGTAATATTTAATGTTTTTGATTTAAGAACAAGGAACACTGATTTATGATTTTAGAAGTATTTAAAAATCAGAAATCTGAAATCGTTAATCCTTGTTCTCAAATTAATTATTTCAAAAATCGCTGACATTACGGACAGACTCTAATTAACGTTCATAGGAATTGTGAATAGATATTGGACAAATTAGCATCATGACGACAAAAATATCTATACTTTTATTATTACCATTTGTAAATCTGATATGTTTTGGACAAACAATTTCCAATAATGAAAATTCTTTAAAACAAATCAAAGCTAATACTGACACCCTTCCTAATTGGAATATGAATAAAACCTATATTACTATTGACACTGCATATATATTAAATAAACCAATTGAAGTTGATGGAAAAACTTTTAATTATATGAGGAGTTATTTTCCATCGAGTAAGCATATCGAATACGGAAATATAAATTCAAAAAAACAACCAGAAGGATATTGGATGTATAAATTGGCTGAAAATTGGACACCTGTAAGTGGAAATGCTTCACGAGGACACAAAATAAGAGAGTGGGGGTATAATTGTGCTTGGGTTTGTAAAATAAAATATCGATGGAATTGGACTTTTTCAAAGACAATTATTTCAAAAAAGAAAATTTTATATGATTATTAAGCTTCATACTCATATATTTAAAAAATTAATTTTGCAGACATAAAAAAGATAATGTATGAAACGCTAACAGGCAATATTTTTTATTGTTTATTAATTTGCAAACCGATTACCATAACTGATTACTGAACACCGATCACCGATTACCAAAACAAATTAAATCATAATCAATTGGTTAATATATTAGGATAGAAAATAGCAATGGCAAAGACAATTAAAAAAACAAAAACGAAGATTGTAAAACCGGTAGATGAAGATCTTTGGATTAATCCTACCGGTGGTTATGGCGATATACTTATGCTTTCGGGTGTATTAAAAATAATTCATGATCGAAATCCTAATCAAAAATATAAATTAGTAAGGCGTACAAAATATACAAACTTATTAAAAGGTCATCCTGCAATCAGTGAAATAGGATATCCTCCTAAAGATGCAAAATTTATCAATACCAATTACTGGAATGCGGAAAATTATGAAAGCTGCAAATACAGAGCTTTCCAACTTTTAGCTGAAAGTTTTGGACTGAAAACTCCTGTTAAGGAAAAATTATTTTTATCGGGCGAACCCGAAGACGATCCCTTGCTTGATAAAATTATTCCATGGAAAAAGAAAAATGTTTTAATAGCTCCAACTTCCGATTCCCCACGGAAAATGATGCACCCTATGGCATGGCATAATATTGTTGAAAGGCTTACTGCGGAAGGGGTTTTGGTGATTCAGGCGGGTAAAATGATGGATATTCATATTAAGGGCGCATATTCATTATTAAATTTAACTTCCCCCCGGCAGTTGATTTCTTTAATAAAAAAATGTAATTTTGTCGTATCATCAGATAATTTTATCATGCATGCAGCCCGATTGGTGGAAAAACCCGCAATAGTTATTTGGGGTCCCACAAAATCGGGTGTTTATGGATACGAAGAGCATATACATATTCAGGCGCCATTGGATCATTGTTCCCTGAAAAACGAATGTCTGGGTCCCAGATTTTCGCAGAATTATGCAACAATGTGCCCACTTGGACCCGAACATTGCATGAATAAAATACCATTGGATTTAATTTTTAATTCTATATTAACACTTTTGTAGAACCTATAAATTAAAAATATGAGCAACTCCTCCAATGATTCAGAAATCATGAAAGATTTGAACCCCGAAGATAATCAGGAAAAAGACTCAAAACTTTCAAGAAGAGACGCTTTAAAGCGAGCCGCCAAACAAACTTTAGGACTAGCAGGTCTTCTTGCCGCCCTTCCGGCATTTTCATCCATTGCCAAATCTGGCGAAAACAAGCAGCCTGAAGGCATGGAAGGTAATTATTATGATTACTACAATTATTATAGCTATTATTACTATTACAACTATTATAGCTACAGCGGCTATTATAACTATTACGATTATTATAGCTATTACTATAACTATTACAGCTACAGCGGCTATTACAACTACTATAGCTACAGCGGCTATTACAATTATTACGATTATTATAGCTATTATTACAACTATTACGATTATTACAGCTATTATTATAACTATTACAGCTATTATTATTACTATAATCAATAATTATAATTTTTGTATTTACAGGAAGAGAACAAAGTGTAATAGTATTTTAGCAAGAAGAGACGATTTTTTTATAGCTCAAAAAAGGAATAATTTATTACTTATTAATTATTAAAAATTATGCAAAGAATTGGAATTACCGAAATTTTATTAATTCTTCTTATCGTTCTTTTATTATTCGGAGGCAGAAAAATCCCTGAACTTATGAGAGGCCTTGGAAAAGGAATCAAAGAGTTTAAAGACGCTTCCAAAGGAGATGATAAAAAAACTGCGGAAACAGAAAAAACAGTTACAGATACCGAACCTACAAAAAAATAATTCGGGACTTTCGCCGATTATTCTTCAGCAGAATAAGGTTGTAAGAACAACCTCGTTAGTTCAGTATAATTTGTGGTACTTTTTGTCTTTATTTTAACACTGTCTTTATTTCACAGTGCCTTCTCTTTATTTTTAAAAAAGTAAAATTAGGAGTTGTTCATCACTTATTAACAATTGGCTGTTGTAAAAAACTGTTTAATAAGATTTTAGTTTTCTTAAATATTTTGTATCTTGCAATCCCGAAAGTGAAATAAAATAAAGTTTACCGACGTTATAAATAATAAAGCCTTTAATTAACAAATCATACAAAGGATGAAACATTTAAAAGTATTGATAATTATAGCTTTTGCAGCCTTTTGTTTTCAGGGATCAATTTTGGCAAAACCATTAAACAGGGATACTTCCAAAACAAAATATATTCCACCGGTTATTGCAAAAGACAACCCGATTGTTGCCGCGCTTGACAGTCTTTCGGTGTTAAAGTGTTTTGAAAAATCAAATTTTTCAAGGGAAAATAAAATTCTGAATAAATATAATTATGCTCCTGGCTTTGTTCCTACTTTCAACGACTCAACATACATAGTAAGAATTGCAAAATTAAATGCTAAATCACCATTTGGCTTGGTTTATAACGATGACGTAAAAACTTTTATTGATCTTTATGCTGTTAAAAAACGACAAATGACTTGCCGAATACTTGGTCTTTCCGAATATTATTTCCCGCTTTTTGAAAAATACCTTGACAAATATCACATTCCCCTGGAACTCAAATACCTTGCAGTTGTTGAATCTGCACTTAATCCAGTGGCAAAATCATCTGCTGCTGCAAATGGATTATGGCAATTTATTTATAGCACAGGGAAAATGTACGGACTGAATGTTACATCTTACATTGACGACAGATTTGATCCGATAAAGTCCACTATTGCTGCTTGCGAGCATTTTCAAGACCTTTATGCAATTTATAAGGACTGGTCGCTTGTGCTTGCAGCCTACAATTCAGGACCAGGCAATGTAAATAAAGCGATCAGGAAAGCAAATGGAGAAATGGATTTCTGGAAAATTAAAAAATATCTGCCTAAAGAAACGCAGAGTTATGTTCCTGCATTTATTGCCGTAACTTATGTGATGAATTACTCAGCAGAACATAATTTATATCCCGTGAAAACCAATTTCAATAATTATGAAATAGACTCGGTAACGATAAAACAAAAACTAACATTCGACCAAATATCCGAAGGGCTGAACATTCCAATTGAAGATGTTAAATATTTAAACCCTTGTTATAAAGAAGGTGTTATTCCTGCTTTTGCTGAAGAAAAATATACTCTTCAATTGCCTCAAAAATATATAGGGGATTTTATTACTAACGAAGCGTCATTATATGTTTATAAAACAAAAGCAATGCTTGAAGAAGAAAGAATTTTTGCATTAAAACAAAGGGAAATACAGGTAAAAGATTCTTTGCTTGCTCTTCAAAGGCAAAAAATAAATAAAAAGAGTTATATAAACACTTACAAAACGGCAATAACAAATAATCCGAAAACAATTATTTCCGATAATGAACTTGCTTCTACCTATACTGTTAAAGCAGGTGATGGTATTGGTATTATTGCGTATAAATATAATATTACCATTGCGCAATTACAAGATTGGAATAAAATGAAGAATGCAAATATTTACCCGGGACAGAAACTTTATGTGCGGGATCCTGCTATTGTAACAGTAAAAGGTGACAGCAACATAGCTAAAACAGATGTTAAAACAGTTACCCCATCCACAAATAATAAAACACAAACCGTAGTTTCAAACAATACACAAACCGGTAAAATAAAATATGTTTTTTATACTGTGCAAAAAGGAGATACACTTTGGAGAATAGCCAGTCAATATAAAGGTGTTTCTGTAGAAGAAATAAAAAAACTAAACAACCTTACAAATAACAGTATGCTGTACATAGGTCAAAAATTAAAAGTTGCTGTGTCGGGCTGATCGTTATACAAAAAGGCATAAAAAAAGATAAGGATTAAAAAAACACAATTGCGCTTCTGCATAAACGTAATGAATAATTCAACCCTGTTTTCTTAATCTTTTTATTTCCCCACACAAGCAAGCTCTTCGATAGTCCGTTCTTCGATTTTCAATTTTACAATATATTTTTTGTCGGGCTTTATCAGGCAACTTGTTACTTTAAAATTACAGTGGCGGTTACCTTCCTCATATTCCTTTTTTATAAAAACATCCGTAATATAGTTTCCTGCTTCGTCAAAAACAGCTAGTGAGGCATAACCCGTTTTTGGCATATTCCAACGGATTTCACCGCTGATGCAGTATTCAGCTTTGGTATAAAAAAGAACTTTTCCCTGTTTACAAAAGAGCAATTCGTCCCATATAGGCTTATCGGCTTTTGCCAGTGCGATGAAACGCTTGAGCGCAATATTTTCTTCGGGATCGGATGTGCCAAGGAAAAGGTTATTTGAGTCCCCTTTTTCAATTACTATCCACACGGCTTTCTGTGCAGCATTATCCTGATAATTGTGTTTTTCTATTATTTGAGCTAACTGTAGCAAATACCCTTCTGCCATATTGCCGATTTTATAATATGTGTCATTGTCAGGACTGCTGTGTGATTTTTGTGTACACATAGCAAAAGACTCGTATGTTTTATTTTCTTTCCCATTTAATGCGATCATGAGTTCCCTTGTAACCATCATATTCTGATATGTTGTATCGTTCTTACAATTAAGTTTCTTGCCTGTTTCAAGTTTTATATTCAGGGGATAATTAGTTAAGTTAGTAATGTCCATTTCCATGCACTCTCCGTAATGGGATGAACGTCCGTGAATGTACAATTTTACTAATTTATTGTCGCATGCAGTTTTCAGCGATATAGTGTTATTGGCGGTTGACGCAGAACAGGCGACGGATGCAATAACGGCAGAAAATACAATAGCGATTATGGTTTTCATGGCTTTAGCATTTAGGGATTGCTTATATATAAACGTATCCCGAATGAAAAAAATTATACAAAAAAAGAGTTTCCTATTATAAAAGTGCATATAGCTTTTTTTATCTTATAAAAAATACATAAATTTGCAGCCCTTTTACATGTAGTCAATTTACATACACATATATCAATTCTTTTTAAAATGAAAGTATATCAAACTAACGAAATCAGAAATATTGTTCTGATGGGCGGCGCTAAATCAGGAAAAACCACTCTCGGCGAAGCTATGCTTTTCGAAGGAGGAGTGATCAGCAGAAGAGGAACCGTGGAAGATAAGAACACTGTTTCTGATTACAGGGAAATAGAACTGGAGCGCCAGAACTCAATATCATCAACAGTGATGTATTCGGAATACGAAGGAAAGAAGATCAATATTATTGATGCGCCTGGTTTTGATGATTTTGTCGGCGAAGTAGTTGCAGCCCTAAAAGTTTGTGAAACAGCCATTATGGTTATCAATGCACAGAACGGCGTGGAAGTTGGAACCGAGATAACATGGAGATATACCACCGGTAATCATTCACCCGTGGTTTTTGTTGTTACCCAGATGGATCATGAAAAAGCCAATTTTGATGAAACTTTGCGCCAGTTAAAACAATATTTCGGCGAGAAAGTAATTCCGGTGCAATATCCCATAAACACAGGCGCTTCATTCAATACGGTAATTGATGTGTTGAAGATGAAGCAAATTAAATTCACTTCCGGATCAAACAAAGTTGAAATTTCAGATATACCTGATTCCGAAAAAACAAAAGCCGAAAGTCTTCATGGCAAATTAATGGAAGCTGCTGCTGAAAGTGATGAAAAACTGATGGAAAAATTCTTTGAAGCAGGATCGCTTTCAGAGGAAGAATTACTAAAAGGTTTAAAGCAAAGTATTATAAAAAGAGATGTTTATCCTGTACTTTGTCTTTCGGCCAAACAGGATACGGGTGTTGCAAGTTTTATGCAATTCGTTAACGACCTGTTACCCGCTCCCGACGAAGTGCCTGCACAGAAAACCACTGAAGGAAAAGAGATAAAATGCAGTGCAAAGGAGCCTGTATCTGCATTAGTTTTCAAAACATCTATAGAACAGCATATCGGACAAGTTTCGTTTATTAAAGTTTTTTCGGGAGAGATCACTGAAGGCTTGGATATGGTAAACGTAAACACCGGATCGAAAGAAAGATTATCGCAACTGTTTGCTGCTGCCGGAAAAACACGCAATAAAATAGAAAAAATTGTTGCCGGCGACATAGCAGCTTCAATTAAACTTAAAGATGTTCACACAAACAATACCCTTAGTACATCAAAGACTTCAGGAATTGAAATAGCGCCGATTGTTTATCCCGAACCCAAATTCAGGACTGCTGTAAGGGCAAAAAACCAGGGCGATGACGAAAAATTAGGCGGCATTTTAAGAATAGTTCGCGAAGAAGATCCTACTGTTCTTTATGAGCAATCGGCGGAACTGAGGCAGCTTATTATAATGGGGCAAGGCGAACTACAACTTACAGTGTTAAAATGGAGAATTGAAAATCTTGATAAAATTGAGATAGAATATTTTGCGCCAAAAATTCCTTACAGGGAAACTATTACAAAGTCTGCAAAATCAATGTATCGCCATAAAAAACAATCAGGCGGTTCAGGGCAATTTGGCGAAGTGTATATGATGATAGAGCCGTATTTTGAGGGAAAAACAGATCAGAAAGAATTCCCGATAAGGGGCAGGGAAGAGATAAACCTCAACTGGGGCGGTAAATTATTTTTCCATAATTGCATAGTTGGCGGCGCAATTGACGCACGTTTTTTACCTGCAATATTAAAAGGTATAATGGAAAAAATTGAACAAGGTCCTTTAACCGGTTCTTATGCGCGCGACATAGTTGTAAGTGTTTATGACGGCAAAATGCACCCTGTAGATTCAAATGATATTTCGTTCAGGCTGGCAGGACGTAATGCGTTTAAAGAAGCATTCAAAAATGCAGCTCCCAAGATACTCGAACCTATTTATGAAGTGGAAGTGATAATGCCTTCCGACAGGATGGGTGATGTTATGACCGACCTGCAGGGCAGAAGAGCGATAGTGCTCGGAATGGACAGCGAAGGAAATTACCAGAAAATAAGAGCAAGAGTTCCGTTAGCCGAAATGAACCGTTATTCAACTGCTTTGAGTTCCGTTACCAGCGGTCGTGCAACTTATACAATGAAGTTTGCCGATTACCAACATGTTCCGGGCGACATACAGGAACAGCTGCTGAAAGCTTACGAAGCAGAACAGAAAGACGAAGAATAAAATTTCTATTAATATTTTTTTTAAAAACCGCTTTAGCAATGAGGCGGTTTTTTTATTTCCATGAAAAAATTGTTTATTTTTGAATAGAATAAAAAAATAAAATATTGAAAAGCTTCATGACTTATTATGAGTTTATTGAAAAGCAAAAAACAGATTGCTGCTACAAAAAAATATAGCAAATGTTGCTGCAATTGCAGCAGCACAAAAGTTACCGCCAAGTCTAAGGAAACAGAAACGACAGACATAAACTGAAAAGTAAACCATTGTGAAAGGACAGAAAAAAGAAATATTGACAAGACCAGAAAGCCGACACTCAAGCCGACCCAATGTTTTTTATTTTTTGCCAACCGCACATTTTTTAAAAACAATTTTATTGCCTGCCCACAATGGCACATTTGCTTTTGCCCCAACACACGAAGCCAACCCTTCTGCAAAATCAAAAGAGCCATTTTTTGCTTACACACGAAATATTCTGGATATTATTACAAATAAAGTTAATTTTACATATTTTACCCAATTTAAAGACTATTTATTAAATGAATGACTTGAAATTCATAGATCTCTTCGCAGGTGCTGGTGGACTTTCAGAAGGATTTATCCGAGAGAAGTTTGAACCAATTGCTCATGTTGAAATGAGTGCGGAAGCATCCGACACTTTGCGGACAAGAGTTGCGTTTCATCATTTTCAACAAAAGAAAAAACTCAATCAGTATTATTCTTACTTGAAACAAGGCATTACAAGAAATGAATTGTGGAATTCCATTCCACAAGAATTACTTGAATCGGTTATCAATGAAGAAATCACTGACAAGAGCATTGAAAATATTTTTTCAAAAATCGACTTGCAACTTGATTCAAAAAAGGTTGATGTAATTATTGGTGGTCCGCCTTGTCAGGCATATTCACTTGTAGGAAGAAGCCGAGACCCCAACAGAATGAAAGGCGACAAGAGAAATTTTTTGTTCCGTTACTATGCACAATTTCTCATTCGCTACAAACCAAAATTTTTTGTCTTTGAAAATGTGTTGGGATTACTCACAGCCGGAAACGCAAAGTATCTGAATGAAATGTTGGAACTGTTTTCTGAAATCGGCTATTCAGCCGATTTTCAAGTTTTGAATGCAGAAGAATATGGAGTGCTGCAACGAAGAAGAAGGGTTATCATAATTGGAAGAAAAGGAAAAACAAAATTTACTTTTCCGAAACTTGAAACGATGGAGAACAGTTGGCAGACAAAAAAAGATTTGTTCTTTGACTTGCCAACTCTCATTCCTGGACAAGAAATGCAAGTTGCGAAATACACAAAAAAAATAAACGAGTATCTGCAAAAAACTGAAACGAGAAACGGAATTGATTACACAACGCAACACATCACACGAAACCACAACGACAGAGATTTGGAGATTTATTCTCTTGCAATTGACAAGTGGATAAATGAAAGACAGCGATTGAAATACAATGACATTCCAAAACAGTTGCAGACACACAAGAACACAATTGCATTTCTTGACCGATACAAAGTAGTTGACCCAACCGGACACTCACATACAGTTGTAGCACACATAAGCAAAGACGGACATTACTACATATATCCAGACAAGAAACAGGTTCGTTCTATTTCAGTTCGTGAAGCGGCAAGAATTCAATCATTCCCCGATGATTATTTTTTTGAAGGTGGAAGAACAGCAGCTTTCAAACAAATTGGAAATGCAGTTCCACCATTGATGGCTGAAAAAATTGCAGCAGCAACAAAATATTTTTTACTTAATGACTAAATTCACTTTTGAAGTGAACACCGATGAACAAAGAATTAATTCAGAAACTGCAATACTCTTATGCAGGGCAACATGAAGCCCATTCGCTTCCATTGCCTCTGAAAGATTCGCTTCAACTGATTTCGGATTTCTTCGCAAGCAATACAACAAACAAACTTTGTTTGGTTTTTCCTTCAAAGGAATATTCTGCACAATGGCTATCAGTGCCAACCGTTTTATTTCTGATAGAATCAGATTTCGCACAATACAAAAATGAAATTGCTGAAACATACAAGCAGTTTAAGCAGAACGATAAACTTATGCTTAATGGAAAGGCAATAGTTGAATGGTCAGGCATAAAAGAAAAAGGAGTTGCTTTCAAAACGAAAGGAGTTGGTGAATCATCAGGTGCTGAAATTACAATCGCATTTGCTGATGTAATCAAACTGCAAAAGGTAGAAGCAACAAGAAAATTATCTTCTCTAAAAAAGGTAAAAGAAATTTTGCCCAAAAGAAATATCACACCAACAGAACACTTGTTGAAGATTGATACATACGGCAACAAGGAATTCATGAAGAACAAAATTTGCCTAGTAAGCAAATTTAAATCGTTTGATGATTCCATTGAAGAAATTGCGATGAATCTTGCTTCATTGCCTGAATATTTTCAAGGAGGAAAGATTGATGAAAACGGAGCAGCGGACATAAACAGTCCTTTGCTTATTGCGAATAATCTTTCAACTCTTGCTTTGTATGTAACGCTTTTATCAAATTCTGTTTCTAAAATTATCATTGACGGTTTTGCAACGATTCAGGAAAGAGGAACTGACTTTTCAGACATTGATGTAAAAAACATTCCGACAATTTTGATTACTGATTTATCGGAGATAGAAAGTTTTGAAACCATTGGCAACTATGGTTTTGATTTTTTTAATTTCACAAAAGAGAATTTGCAACTTGACCAACCGACAAATCTTTCTCCCTTTAATTCATTTGAAAAGAAATTGAGAAAATATATTTCGTTCAATCTTGTTAAAGAAATTTGTCAGAACGCAGAACTTGAAAGCACGACACAGAAAATTCATTCCATTGAAAAAGATGAATCCAACAATGATTTGAACTCTCTCAAAATTTCTCTCATTCAACTTACAAATCTTGTTTCAAGAATTTCACATTCTCCAATTGCTGCGGAAATTGCAAACTTCAATTCAAAAATAAACAGCATTGAAACTTTGTTTCTTCGTTGCAGAATGTGGTTAGGTGATTCTCACAAACCGATCGAAGAAAGTATTTCACTTCTGAAATCTGTAATTGAAAAGTTTGCTTCAAGTCCATCTGAAAAATGTGCAAGGTTGAAAGTGCTGATGAATGCAAAGCAATATGATTACATCATTTGCCCAACAGAGGAAGAAGCAAAGGCATTGCATGATTCTCTTCCTACATCTGCATACGCACAGAGACCGCAAGTAATATCCGTTGCGGATGTGAATGACAATCTTCTTTCAAGCAAACCGATAAAAGCAATTCTAACAGGTTGGGCAAAATCAAACAACATCAACAGAATTATTTCTTCATTTCTTTTTTCAGAACTCACAGTTCTATTTTATCAGTTTGAAAACAAGTATTACAATTCACTGCAAAGAAGAAACAGACAATACAGTGAGAACATTAAAGCAACGATAGACAGCAAAGGCATTCGTTCCGAAAGTGAATCAATAAAACCAAGAGGTTTTTCTGATTTGTATTCCGGTGATGAAGTTGTAGAAACAACTTCTGAAAGTTCATTTGACATTTTAGATTTTGAATTCAAACTTGACAACGCACAGTATTCAAAATATGCAGCGAAAGGAAATCTGATTGACAGCATAAAAGCAAAACTGATTGTGTTTGAAAGCGACTTCTTTATTTACACAACTGAATCACATAAATTTTTAGTTATAAATGAATTGATTGAAAAGCATGGTGAGAAAGCAAATCTTCACAGAAGAAAAGTTGAAGCATTGCAAACCGGAGATGTGATTGCTTTGATAAACACCGACAGAGATATTTTGGTTGAGTTGGTAGAGAAGAACACCAACACAAAAGAATTGGCTTCCGTAAAACAGTGGACAGAACTTTGGAAAAATCTTTTGAAAGAATACTATGTCTCAATAGGAAATGATTTTAAAAAATTGGTTGAGGACTTGCGGAAATATGATTGCAAGAAGCATGAAGTTACAATCAGAACATGGTTACAAGACGAAAGCAGAATTGGTCCCGATGATAACGCTGACTTAATCAGCATTGCATTATTGACAAACTCAAATCTTCTGAATGATAACATCAATACAGTTAGAGAAGCGATTAGAAAAATGACAGGTTGGAGAATGAAAGCATCTGACTTTATCACTGACAAAATCAAAGCACAGATTCATGAGTTTGCTGACAGTTCAATAATCAACAAGAAAATTTTAGTAGAAGGATTAGGAAGTGTAATCGTTTTGAAAGTTATTGAGGTTTCAAATGTGTGGGAGGATATTGATGTGAAATATGTAAACCGTTTACTCCAAAAAGAAATTATTTAATGGCGAAACTATTACCACCATACATAGACAAGAGTTGCAAAAGCACAGGTGAGAAAATGATTTTTGAAATTTTCAAAAACAATTCCTTCGCTAAAGATTGGATTATACTTCACTCCTTAAATCTTTCACAGCACACAGTCCGCTTGTATGGTGAAATTGATTTTTTGATTTTGATTCCTAGAGGTGGAATTTTTGTGATGGAAGTAAAAGGCGGTGATGTGAAATGTGTTGACGGTGTTTGGCATTTCATAGACAAATTCAAAAACACATACACAAGCAATGTGGGACCGTTCAACCAAGCAAGAGATGCAATGTTTTCTTTGCGCTCCGCAATTGAAAAAGAATTTGGCAGAGGACACAAATTCACAAAAATCTTATCCGGTTTTCTTTGTGCGTTCCCTCACATAAGTTTTGACAAGCACAGTGTTGAGTATGAACCTTGGCAAATACTTGATAAAGATTCAATACAAAACGGAACGGAAAATTTCTTTAAGAATTTAGTTCAGCAGTTCATTCAAAAGCACAAAGGGCAAAGATGGTTTTCTGAAAAGGATTCTTTGCCTGATACAAATGACTTGAATTTGCTTTGCGATTTTTTGAGAGGAGATTTTGAAAGAATCAGAACTGTAAAAGAACGACTGACTGAATTTGATAAGCAAGTAAAAACATACACCGAAGAACAATTCAGAATCCTTGATTCAATCCAACTCAATGAGAGAAGTGTTACACAAGGCAGTGCAGGAACAGGAAAGACAATGATTGCGATTGAATCAGCAGTGAGAGCAGCCGCAGAAGGAAAAACAGTTTTTCTCACTTGCTACAACCGCTTAATTGGTGAGTGGATGCAAAAGCAAGTTGAAGAATGGAAAGACAAAATCACAGTTTCAAGTTTGCACAGTTATTTGTTTGAGCAGTCAAAAGGATTTGACTACGATAAAACGCAAGACAGCAAACAAGATTTTTACAGCAAGTATTTACCGACTTTGCTTAAAGACATTTATCAAAAGGGAATCAACAAGAAGTTTGACAAGTTGATAGTTGATGAAGGACAGGACTTAATTAGAGAAAAATATTTAAACTTGTTTGATTCAATGGTAACAGGTGGTTTGGCAAATGGTAATTGGGAAATTTACGGTGACTTTGAAAGGCAGGCAATCTTTGCACAGCTTTCAAAAGAAGAGATGCTTTCGCTAATCAATAAGAATTCACAGCCGACAAAATTTCTCTTGAAAATAAATTGCCGGAATACAAAACAAGTAGGCGAAGAAACTTCTTTGATTTCAGGATTTGAGAAACCACCGTTTTTACTTGAACATTTGGAAGGCATTCCGGTAGAATATATTTTCTATAAGGATGATGCAGAGCAAAAGAAATTGTTGGGAGAGCAATTAAAAAAACTTTCTGAAAACAAATTGCCATTGCATGAATTGATAATTGTATCACCAAGAAAATTTGAGAACTCATGTTCAAATTCGTTTTCGGGTTTTACAATCAAAGAAATTAAAAACACAAACGAAATTGCAGCCACACAAAATTTCTTTGGCTTTGCAACCGTGCAATCATACAAGGGAATGGAATGCAATTATGTTGTGATTACCGACATTGAAGATTTGATAAGTGAAGTTGCAAAGTCATTATTGTATGTTGGAATGAGTAGAGCAAGATATGGTTTGATACTTCTAATTTCCGAATCAATGCGAAATGATTACAGAGAAATTCTAAAAAGAAAACTCAATTAAAATGAGAGACGATATTCTGAAATTTATAAAACGGGAATTAATTGGTCCCGACCCCGTGAAGCCACACATACAGGAGAACGGAGAAGAAATTTTAATTAACGAACCACCACGATTGAGGTATGGTGCAGGAATTTTATTTCCGAGAGCAGCGACTTTTGATAAAGTCGATTCAACTTCTGCTGATGAAAACAAAGTTTTGGAAAAAGCTGAAGAAGAAAAAAAGAATACTGATGACCCTGTAAAAACAGAAGACAGCAAAGCACCAGTTGACATGAGTGAGGATTTTGAAGAAGAAATAGGATTAGCAAATAGTTTTCTTCCGTCAGCAATGGGATTCAGTTGCTTTTCCAAAATTCCGAAAGACGGTTTCAAAGTGAAAGTGAATGTTGCTGTTTATGAAATCAAAGAATATTCCTACACAAAAGAAGATGGAACAGTAGTTACACGAAAAGCATATTACCGAATTCCATTAGACCAGAAATTCACTTTGAACGCAAATGAAATTCCGTTACAGTCAGGAAAATTCTTTGACAAGATTTTGGTTGACAAAGAGGGCAAGGAAATAAATCTGAAACTAAATATCCGTAACAGAACACATGGAGAAAGTTTAGGGAAGAACATTCATCTGCTAACTTTTACTCTCATAAACTTAAACACAGGTGGAGCAGAAAATATAAAAAACGAAGATTGCTTTTTTCAAGTTTCGTTTTCAGTAGGTGTAGATGAAAAATGTTTTTGTCCTTACAAAGCAGCATC
>CAINEZ010000651.1 GCA_903847905.1 uncultured Bacteroidota bacterium | reverse complement strand
CCTTGAATGTTTGAAATTTCAATTGTAGCTTTTATAGGGCTTTCTATTGTTATGTTATTTACAGCAGGATTTGGATAAATATAAAAGGTTTTGTTATCCAATAAAGCATCCAATCCGGTAACTACAACATATATATGATTGGAAGTATCCGAAAAACACAAGTTGGAGTCAGTCACAATTACAAAATAATTTCCTGTAACTAAAGGAATGAAAATACTATCAGTTGCACCGTTTATTAAACCACTTGTATTATACCATTGATTATAATTAGCTGCATTAGAAATCAAAGTATCTTCTTGCATTGTTATTACAGGTGTTTGAGGTAAAGGATGAACCGTAAGGGTTAATTTAATAACACTATCGCAACTATGCGAAGAAACTAAAGTGTGATAATATGTGCCTTCTGTTGTTAAATTTGTTTCAAAAAAATTATAATTGTAACCTTGACAGATAGCATTTGATTCCAAAGTGGTATCTATTGGATATAATACTATTAATGATATTTCAATAACGCTGTCGCAACCATAAACTGTAATAAGCGAATCATAATAATTTCCAGTTGTTGTATATGTATGACCATTGAAAATATAAGAGCTACCGGTACAAATTGTTTGCTGGTTGTTTGATAAAAAATTAGGATTTACAGTAATTGCAAGTATTGATGAATCGCCAAGCCCGCAGGAATTATTTCCTTTTACAGTAATATTACCTGAAACAGTAGATGCTCCATAATTTACAATGATACTGTCAGCCGTGCTTGTACCAGTAGCCCCGCTTGGCAGAGACCAGATATAAGATGAAGCATCAGTAATTGTAGGCACAGAATAAGTAACTGAATTTTGACCCTGACAAACTACAGTTGTTCCTGTTATTGCCCCTGCACTTGCTGGTAAGTTATTTACAGTAATTGCAAGTATTGATGAATCGCCAACTCCGCAGGAATTATTTCCTTTTACAGTAATATTACCTGAAACAGTAGATGCTCCATAATTTACAATGATACTGTCAGCCGTGCTTGCACCAGTAGCCCCGCTTGGTAGAGACCAGATATAAGATGAGGCATCAGTAATTGTTGGTACAGAATAAGTAACTGAATTTTGACCCTGACAAACTACAGTTGTTCCTGAAATTGTACCTGCGCTTGCTGGTAAAGAATTTATTACGGTAATTATTGTTGGAGCAACAGGACTTGTACAACCATTGACTGTGGCAGTAACATTATATGTTCCCGACATTGCGGTGGTAGTTGAAGAACTTACTATTGGATTCTGTGAGGTTGAATTAAAACCATTTGGTCCAGTCCAGCTATAAGTAGCTCCTGTAATAGTAGAAGCAGATAGCGAAAGAGTGGAACCGACACAAACAGGTCCGTTATTACCTGCAGTTGGCGCTGATGGTATTGGGTTTACAGTTACGCTTGTTGAACCCACTGAACTTACGCAGCCGTTAACAATAGCAGTAACATTATAAGTTCCTGTCATTTCTGTTGTGGCAGAAGTTGATATTGTTGGGTTTTGAGAAGTTGAAGAAAATCCATTGGGACCTGTCCAATAATAAGTAGCACCTGCAATAGTTGAAACATTAAGCGAGAGATTAGAACCGACGCAAACAGGTCCGTTATTACTTGCTTTTGGCACACATGGTGTATGAAAATAAATATCAACCTCTCCGTTTGTAGGACTGTTGCTAATAATTTTTGTTTTTTGACCATATTCAGTGAAAATATTTTGCGTAGCCCAGGTAAAAGATGGATAAATATTATTGGTTTGAATCTGGATGTCTGTCATTTTTATTGCTGTGTCAGCCGGATAATCAGTACATTTAGTAACTCCATATGCCTCCAACGTTTCAAAAGCATAATTAAGTTGAGATACATTATTTACCTGAAGCCCGGAGTTCGGGTATCCTGTAAAAGAAGAATTATAACTATACTTATTTCCTGATTCAGATGTTAATTGTATTACTCCTTGCAAATATGTGCCGGGGTTTACCTGAGTCAAAGCACTATAAAAATATTCACCAGTATAGTTTGATACAAACCAGTCAGCAATTGCCCAATAGTATCCTCCATCTACAGGTGAATAACCCCATTGTAAAACAGGTTGCAGTATCCAAAGAGTGTCCCACATTGACTCCAAACCATTAAACAAATATAAAAGTTGGCCAGAATTTGTAATCGGCGGCTGTGGTACAATCCAATTTGTGCTTAAATAGTTAATAGGCTTATTGCTGGAATTATGCCAATAAGCATCGGTAATCCATCCGTTATCAGTAGTTGGTGGAGAAATTCTGCTGTTTAAATTTGAATTAGTTTTAATATTATTTTTTGAAGGAACACTATTGTCATATTCCTGGCTTACTAAACCTGTTTTTGTATCTATTATCTGGATATGACCATCTTTAATATTCAGGTGGTGCGCACTATCTACGAAATGCCCTTTAGATTTTAATGCTGGACCAAATGGCGTATATACCATTTCATCCTTAGATTTATTAATAATGGTATCAATTTTATTTAAATTAGAAGTTATGTTTGTTTGTGCATTTGCAAAAATTACCAGGCTTATAAATGCTAAAGAAAATAATAAATTTTTCATAATTAAGTTTAAATAAACTACCTTGAGGCAGATCCTCAAGATATTAAAAAAAACCAAAAAAAAAGAATAAAGTTTCCGATTTTTTACTTCCCAAAAAATATCTTTGATAATATTGCTGAATAGTTACTTTTTAAAAATAATAATCTCATCTTTTTATTATTACTGTTTTATTTTCAAAATTTCACTTAAAACTTTATCGGCAAGCCGGCTTGCGCCAAGGCGGAAGAGTTCTTTATTCATCCAATCCTTTCCCAAAATAGCATTTGTAAGTTTAATATAATTCAGCGCAACAGGCGGTTCCGAAATACCACCGGCAGGCTTGATACCTATTTTTTTATTCGTGGTTTTATAAAAATCTTTAATCGCTTCTATCATTACAAACATTGCTTCTAAAGTTGCAGCCGGATTAATCTTTCCTGTAGAAGTTTTAATAAAATCGCCACCTGCTTGCATAGCAATTTCACTGGCTATCCGGATATTTGTCAAACTGCTGAGTTCACCTGTTTCTAAAATAACTTTTAAATGAACATTTTTGCAAATATCTTTAATTGCAGCAATTTCATCAAACACAAAATTGTATTCTCCCTCAAGCAATTTCCCTCGTGATATTACCATATCAATCTCATCGGCGCCTTCATCAATTGCATATTTTACTTCAGCAAGTTTTATTTTTATAGGAGATTGTCCGCTTGGAAATGCTCCGGCAACAGAAGCCACACGAATATTGGTGTTGTGAAGGTTTTTTTTAGCAGTACTCACAAAAACAGGATAAACACAAACAGCAGCAGATTTAATACTGACGGCTTTTTGGCATAGTTCAACAATTTTTTTCTCATTGTCAGAACCTTCGAGTGTTGTAAGATCGATTATGCTTAAAATAAATTTATATGCTTCAAACATAGAATATCCGGTAATTTCAGCATTCGTGATTTCGCTGATTTTATGCTGAACTTCTTCAGAATTAATTTCGGGTGTTTGAGAAAAATCGATCATACAATATTTTTTACGAAGATAAATATTTTATAAAACTTATAACTGATATTACGCAAAATAGCATTTCCATATTTTTAGATTCAGAACGAAGTGGGGAATCTTTGTTATATTATTAATGCTTAACATCACTTATAATGCAACTTTCAGAATAATGAAATTATATTTTAAAATTGGGTTTTTATACTTTGATAAAAAACAAAGAGTAAAATTCCGACACAACAACCAATAATATCAAAAATAAAATCTAAAACATCCGATGTCCTTCCTGTAAAGATTGCATACTGTAGTATTTCAGTCAATCCTCCATAAGAAATTCCAATCGATAAAGAAAATAATAAAAAATGTTTTTTAAGCAACATTATTCTATTTTGCAATGTAAAACCACGGACAAGAAGAAATGCAAATACAAAAAATAAAAATAAATGAATTGCCTTATCAAGGTGAGGAATATTCAAAAAAAAAGTATCGGGAAAATCATTACCGGGCAGACCTAATAAAATCAAGATAATTATTGCCCATACTATTCCGGGATAATTATATTTAAAAAACATAAAAGATAATAAATGCCTTGAATTTTATTAATGAAATCCGGACATCAACTATTATTAATGCTCAGTTAGCTCGCTATACTTAGCAGGAGTGAGCAGTTCTTTAATTTCATCAGGGTTTGAAATTTTAATTTTCACAACCCATCCTTTTCCATAAGGATCTTTGTTTACCATTTCGGGCTTGGATTCGAGTTCTGCATTGAATTCCAAAACTTCGCCTGTAACAGGCATGAACATATCGGACACAGTCTTTACTGCTTCAATGGTTCCAAAAGTTTCTTCTTTTCCTATTGTTTCGCCAACTGTTTCCACTTCAACAAAAACTACATCGCCTAATTCTCCCTGGGCAAAATCGGTAATGCCAACAAAACCTTCATTCCCTTCCACTCTTAACCATTCATGATCTTTCGTGTACTTTAAATTTTCAGGTATATTCATATTAAATAAAATTTAGTTATCTGGTTTCAAAAATACATTTTTTTTTAATTAAATAAACATTAATGATTTTTTTTTCAAAATTTAATAATGCAAAACTTTGTGAAAACTAATCAAAAATAAAATCAATTCATACTGCGAAATTTAAACTTACTGCGCCAGCGTGAACTTAAGGCTGAAGCCGGCATTGGTGTTGGCATTTGGGAACTGTGAAGACACAAAAGGATTTGTAATTATTTTATCAAAAAAGAACTTAATTGTAAATTTGTCATTGATCAAATAATCCGCCGAAGTGTTTATTGTAATAATGCGCTGCCCTGTAGATATCTGGTCAACATCTTCAATAATTTTCCTGAGGATTGTTTTATTTGTTTTAATTGAAATATCGGATTTGATATTCAAATCACTCTTTAATTTTTTCATTTTACCACTATTCAAACCCTTTACATTGATCACAACATTTTTAATACGGTAACCAAGTCCTATAATATATTCGCTGCTTGTAACTTCAGTTAGCTGGTTATTGGCAAAACTCATTGCCAGATCACGGCTTTTCTTAATCTCAACATTCGAAAGTAAGCTATTGTTCCATGTCATATCAATATTTATAAGCGGGTTGAATTGTTCTGAAATTACAACCTGAGAAATTTCTCTTTGTGAAATATAATTTTTGCTAAGTTTATCTCTCACATCTGATAATCCGTCACCATTTTGGTCGTTATATAAAATATCTGTAGAGTATCCTCCCACGCTATAAGTTGATTTATATGAATGTCCGACAGAAACTGTTTTTAAATACCGCTTAATAAATGCTATATTAGTAAGGCCGTCATAGGTAATTCTCCAGTTAGGCATGGGGATGTCGCGTAAAGAGAATTTTTCCGAAAAGGCATGCAATGATATTTTGTTCGGATCTTTATGCGTGTATGCCGCGAGGAATGCGGGTATCAACACATCCTGAGATGTAGGTCCATACCCTTGCGGAAATACTTCACCTGTTATGGAATCGGTTATTGTAACCTGGTTTGCTTGCCAATTCTGATTTTCCTGCGCAAGCCTCCACGCAATAAGGAAACGGTATTTTTTAAATTCTTCAAAGATGGCATTGGAATGAGTGGTTTTATCATCTTTTGTAAAAGCTGTTTTCCATGTAAAAAACGAAACACTATATGCTCCTGTTTCCATAGGATTGAAGGATCTATATCCGGTAGATGCAGTATCCCATTTGAAATATTCGGTATGGTTGCGCGAAAATGTTCTGGTGGAAGTTAACTCGATTAGTAATTTATTGATCGGTTCTATTGTTGTACGAGCTGAAAAATTTTCAGTAAATTTAGTAGCGAATGCATTATTAAGCATAGAATTTTTGGAAATCCATCCATTTTCTCCTGCCCTACGTCTTATACCTGTTGTGTCGCCAAATACATAACCAAAACCGGGAGCATTCCATTTATTGTCCATACCAAGCATAGAAGGACTTGGCATAAATCCCGGCATATAGGTCCCGTTTCCTTGTGAATAAGTAAATGAAACTGTCTTCACACCCATCAGGAATTTCAAAGAATTATCAATAATTGATTTTAAGTAATCTATTTTTTTAGTTGAATCAGTTTTAGTTGAATCAGTATTTACTTTGTCAATTTTTGGTGTTTTAGCAGGAGTAATTTTTTGTTGATTTAGTTTTTTTAAGTAACCAACTTTATTATAAAGGTTTATGAAATTAAAATTCCCGTTGAGTTGTTTTATATTCGAATTTTCAATTGTATTACCCAAAGAATCCATTGAAAGCGGAGCTCCTTCCCATGTATAGCCACCAGTGTATTTTGCTGAAGCAGTTACCCAGTTAAACCAGGGTATTTTATTTATAGGAATAGTGTAATTTACATTTGCTGACTGCTCATAGTTAGTAATGCGCCCAAAATCTTTTATGTTATGCATTATAGAATCGCGTTTCCAATCTAAGCTTTTGTCTCTCCTGTCAATCTTTCCGGGAGGTTCGTCAATTCTTGCATCAGCCGTTGCCGTGAAATCAACTTTCAGGTTTTGAGTCAGGTCAAATTTCAACCCATAATTTCTTGCCCAAGTAAATGTTTTTACAAAAGTGGTGTCAATAATCAGATTGGCTTTACTCTTATTTCTTAACTTGTTTTCTGAATAAAGTCTATCCATGTCGGTTCGGAATGTAAGTGTTTTCGGAAGTAAATAGAAATTGAAGTCTTTTATTAACTTTAACGGGCCATAAGATAAAAATTTAACTTTTGAAAAAGGCAGATAATTTTTAGAAGCATTATTAAAATTGTACCCGATAGAACCTTTGTATGTTTTTTTCATGTCGTATTCGATATCAATATTTCGGTGATATTGCTCTGTATAAGAATATGTGAAGTCAAGGTTTTCCACATCGTAAACATGGGACTTGGATGATGTTCCTGTTTTCTCTTTTTTAACATTTACAAAATTGAGGCTTTTTCTGATTGTCAAATCCTGAACAAGAGCTTTTACAGAATCTTTTTCATAGTTATTATCGTATGTGTTCAGATCATCAGTTAAAAGAATGTCAGGATTTAATGGATTATATTGAGGGTTGCTGACATTATGAGAATAATCAAAGTGCATAGGAATTTTTATCCCCGTTTTTTCAGGAAGGAATTTTCCTAATTCAAGACCAGTGGCAATATCATATTCTTTTGTGGTTTCTTTCGATCTTTCATTAATTTTTTGTTCAATGCCTCCAAATCCGGGTGTGCTTATTTTTCCTGCAAGTGTAACTGTACCAAGGTCGGCAAGTGTTGCATTTACGGTAGAAGTTGCCGCCCACCCTCCATTTTCGTTAAAATCTGTCATACGTAATTCATTTACCCAAACTTCAGCGCATTTTGGAAGTCCGTCATCAGCAGGTGTTTCGGAAGATTTCTTAGGATTTCTGAGCCCAATCATTATTACTTTAACATCGCTTAAAGAAGGCATACCGACTACAGTAACCTTATTTCCATTGTCGTTAGTAACATAAGGTGTAGTAAGAGTAACGCCAGATCCGGGAGTTCTGAGCTGTACATTCCTGTCTGTCTTGGCATTTTGAAAAACACTCATAACTATATCAAAAGCATTTGCATCAGGCCAAATTGAAGCTACATCTGATGCAGAAGTATTCCATGGAGTAGGTGTAAGAGGGATTTCATATTCATAATAATTATTCGTAAAATCTGTTCCTAACCTTATAAAAACAGTTAGATCGCCTTTGTTTAAAGCTTCCGTAGAATTTCCGGCTTCTGCATGCACAAACATTTTCAAATGCCGGAACTGGCGCATATCAAAATCAGTTGTCTTGTAACAGGCTCTGGAATCTCCATCAAGCAGGTTGCACACTTTTAAAGAAAGCGACTGTTCGTTTAACTGCTGTAAGTTAGTAGTGCCAAGATTAATTTCTCTTTCAATACCCGGTGGAATCACATAGGGAACCGGAATCCTTTTTCCATTTTCTTCAATGTTTACAACGGAAACATCGAAAGTAGTATTGTTTAAATTATCATCGGGTACATATTCTCCTGGCGACAACAATGAGAAATTATATTTTCTCCACTCGCCGCGAACTAATTCGAGAGTTGCAAAACGCAGCACGGCATTCTCTGACCACCCTTTCATAAACATACGCATAAAACGAATGGATTTAAAATCCTGAATATTTCCAACAACTTTGTCGGGGCTGTGAATGGGTATTTTAAACTGATACCATTTTACATTTGCTGTTGTATTATTTAGGAGAGGAACACCGTCGGCTTCATATATATCAGTTATATAATTTTCGCCAACATGCAACATTTTATCGGGTTTTAATTGCACCTTATACTGAAAATATCTTTCAGATTCGTTTAATGTATTATCGTGGTTAATGTCTTCAGCATTGGGGATGGTAGTTGCCTGTACCGGATAGCTTTCAACTACTGAACCATTAGGCGCCTGGCCGCTTGCAGGAGAATTACCATCAACTCCATTATACATTTTATATCTGTCGAGAATTCCAAGTGAAGCATTATCATAATCCGATCCTCTGAAATAATGATAATCATCGGAAGAAGGGTCTGCAAGAGCATTTAGATATGCCGGTGATGTTGCTCCATAGATGTTCTTGAGTTTTTCGATATAAGTAGAGTCAAAGAATGTTTTTTCATCATTGTCCATTAAACCGTCAAGACCTACATCCTGATATTGGCGGGAAGACGGATTATTGTCAAATGAATTGGTCAGAGCTTGTATAGTGGGTACCCTTCCCCAAATTGTAGTATCAACATCTGTAACTGTTGAACTTAATGGTAATCCATTTTCAAAACTTTTTCTTGAATCTCTAAGCACATCTTCTGAAATATCTCCAAGGTTAAAATATAAGTCTCCTCCATTCGCAATAGGCTGAAGGGGCCCGGAACCATCGGGGTCAATAAATGGGTCCATCAGCCAGAATTCAATGTATTCCATATTTGTTGACTCAAAATCGGATGTTTCTATCTTGCGCATTATACCACCCCACTTTGATTCAGGATCAGTAAATAAACCCGTTGTACCATCTATTCCCTGAGTTGTATAATTATACTGCCCTCTTTCTTTTGGATAAAACGTAAGGTTTAGTACAGCAATATTTGAAGGCTGCCCATTGGCTTCTTGTTTATTAGGAAAGACTTCCGATTCATAAATAGCTCTTACATAATGATTAGATTGGTCGTTTTTACTGATATTCGAAGGAAGAAGGTTGTTGTTGTTTTCTGTAATAAATAACGGGTCTATTACATACCAACTAAGTTTTGCTGCATTAAAACGATACGCAAGTCCTGTATTTGCTGCTCCTTCGGGAAACATGTTTGCGCTTGTTTGGAACTGAGGCGTACTTGCAAGATACCACGAACCAATATTTTTCATATCTATAGAAGATTTGCTTCCTTCAAAATCATCAATATAAGATGTTCCTGTTTTACCTATTGCTCTTGCATGTCCTGGGATCAGATCGGCAAATTCACCGGTAACGGAAACCTTTGATTCTGTTTTAGTGCTATAGAAAGGAAGCTTATCAAGCATCTTGGTAATGAAAACTGATTCTTTTTGATAAGTTCCATTCAGTCCCCATATTGTATTTGAAATTGGTTCATCGCCATAGTTGATCTTTTGAGTTATTGGTCTTTCAGTAAGGTTCAAAATAGTTGCTCCTAAAGTCAGGTCTTTGTTTACAATATGGTCAAAATGAGCTCCCATAAGGGTTTTCGTCTGGATGTTGAAGAGCGAATTACTTTCAAGGCTAATGGAAATAGGAGTTCCTGAATTTAATATTCCCTCATTAATGATCTTTACTCTTCCTAATGTATAGTCAACTGTATAATCAACATTTTCAGTAAGCAAAATTCCTCCTGCTGTAACTTTCACAGAGCCTTGGGGAACATTCATTGCATTGAGGGATATTTCAGAACCGGCAAGAGATTTATATGTTCCCTGAATCGAAAATTTATTTTTATCTGGATATTGCTGCGCCCCTGTTTTTGTCATAGTGTAAAGTGAATCAAAACAGTATTTATCGGCAATTGCATCATCAGCGAATTTTTCCCGCAGGTCTTTACCAAAGGGTTCCAGTACGGGGAAAAATATTCGCCCGTTTGAAGATTGAATAGTTCCGCCTAGTTTAGCGGCATTGTCAATAAAGTCAAAAACGCCGTCGGGAGTGGGGTCTAGCTGAGTGTTTAGATTATCAAGATTTAATAACCTTATGATAGGGATGCCTTTGACATTTTCACTGCCTTCAGAAAAATATCCTGTAGGAACACCATTTTCGTTGCTTGTATAAACAACATTTAACCTGAAATCTTCTTGGTTTACCTGATAAGCCCCAATGGAATAAACATTCTTCATCATTAAATTCCAGAGAGGTATTTTAGTGTTGAGAGAAGTGCTTTTTAAAAGTTTTACTATTAATGAATTCGGACCGGCAATATTTGAAGAAAAGTCGCCAACCTGATATATTGCCGTATCTCCAATTATGGTATATTGATATGATACTGCCAATACCTGATCAGGGCTAAGAGATGTATTCAGCGAAATAAAACCAAGTTTGCTGTTATATGTATATTCTGTAGGTAAAAGTTTCCTTGCAAGTTCAACTTTTTCAAAATCCTGCCCTGAATGGTCGCTCCCAAATAGGCTTGCAAGAAAAGAGTTTGCAGTATTTATATTTCTGACATCAGGTTTATTAACCTTAGTGTACAAATCGTTTGATCTATTATCTGGGTTAATCGGTGATTGAGGGCTAATAATACTATTATAAGGTATGTGTTCACCAAGGTCCATAAACGCCACAATATTCCTGTTGTCAGTTGTTGCTGCCCCAATATTAGTTGCCCATACTTCAATTTTTGTTATATTAATATTTGAATTTATAATAGGTAAATGTTTCAAGGCATCGTCATACCTGTTTCGGAAGTACTGCGAGATAAAGAAGTGCTTATCTTCTTCATACTGATCGGCTTTTATATCAAAATCGCTTGTTTGGGCGCCCCCTGAAACTTCAATGGTGGATGTTTTACTTTTTTGTTGAGAGAATACACTGGTAACAGTTGTCTTCCCAAATTGAAGTTTTGTTTTCAATCCGAAAAGGCTTTGGCTTCCGGTAATAAGCGTACTGTTAAGTGGCAATGTAACATCGCCTGCTTCAATAAGTTTAATAATTTCATCTTCTTTGCCTTCATAGGCAAGTTTCATTTTATTTTCAAAATCGAATGTAGCTTCCGTATTATAATTTACACCTAATGCTATTTTATCACCAATTTTAGCAGTAACATTCATTTGAATTTTTTCCTGAAAATCGAAGTTGGCTGTCTTGCGCTGCTTCACATTAAGCGAAGGATCATCGCGCCTCATGGCATTCAGTCCGAAAATAAGTTCTGCAGAACCCTGTGGCCTGATATCAATGGTATTTCCTCCAAATATCCTATCGAAAGCCTCACCACCAATATGTATTTTTGGAATAGCTTTTTTCCCCTTCGAATTACTATTGGCATCGTTTTTTTCATTCCAATATTCTTTTAAAGATTTATCAAGGTCGTATTTTGAATAGTCTTGAAAAGACATTGAATTGGATGGTGTTATATCATAATCGCCAACTTTATTTGTAAAAATATAAGAATTGGTTTCGGGATCGTAAATGATACTGTCGGAAATGTTTTTTGGATTATGCAGATATAAAGCATTGCTGTCCTTATTTCCGTTGAAAGGGTAATCATATTCGTTAGAAAATGGGTAAGGAAGATGGGAGGTGTCGTCCTTTGAAGTATCATCAAGAATATCACCGGAAGTAATTTTATTTTCAGGAATTGCTTTGTGCGCAATAAATGTAGCGCTTGATGACCATACTATTAACAACAGAAAAAGCATGGACAAAACCTGGATACTGTATTTAATAATTCGAACCAAATTCGGGTTTTTTCTCAAATAAAATAGTTATACTTAATTTTAATTACAAAAGTTTTAGCGCCTGTTTAACCATCTCTTCCAGACTAATGTTAACTCCCTCGTTTTTAATTACTTTTTCGATTACTTTTTCTGCAGAATTCCTGTTAAAGCCGAGCATGATTAATGCACTTAACGCTTCATTTCGTAAAGTATTGTTTTGTGGAAGGAAAAATTCTTTTGAATGGGGTACCTTACTTATTTTGTCTTTCAAGTCAATGATGATGCGTTGCGCTGTCTTTTCTCCAATACCCTTGACTTTCCGGAAAGTGAAGACATCGCCGTTACAAATGGCTGATATTGTTTCGGAAGTTGTAAGTGAAGAAAGGATAAGCCTGGCTGTATTTGAGCCAACTCCGGAAACTGAAATTAATTCAAGGAAAAGGCTTCTTTCTTCTTCAGTACCGAATCCATACATCACAAGTCCAACTGGTGTTGTGGCTTCCGATTTAATTGTAAGATGCGTATAGAGTTTACAATTCTTATTTAATTCGGGAAGCATGGTGTAAGTGTTAACTGAAATTGATAATAAAAACCCAACCCCACCGCAATCAATAACAGCGAAGGTTGGATTTTTTTCAGTAAGAATTCCTTGAATATATGATAACATAAGCTATACTTTGAATGGCTTAAATTTTTTTGTAGGGTATAAAGGAATAGGGAATAAGGGTATATGGAAATAAGAGTATGCGTATTTCCTCTATACCATATATCCCTATACTCTTCATATACCTTTTATTCCTCTTTTTAGTATAAAATAAATATTACGAAACTTGTTTCACAGCCCAATCCAGAGCGTTCTGAAGCATTTCCTGTTTTGGCGCCTGGATATAGCCGGTTTCAGTAAGGCTTTTGGTAAGGCTTCTTGAATAATCAATATCAGCTTTTGCTTTCTTATATGCTTCATCTCTTGTAATTTTAACCCTTGCAACACCATCTTTTATTGCCTGCATAGCAACATCGGCAGCTTCATCGGGAAAAACACCGACTTCTTCCATATTAGGGACGATATTTTCAGGATTAATCCCTCTTTTTTCAGCATAATTTGCCAGAGAATGCGCTGCTGCAATTGCCATGCTATCAGTAATCTTGCTGGCTCTTACCATCAGTGCGCCTTTAAGTATGCCTGGAAATCCGATGGAATTATTTACCTGGTTAGGGAAATCCCCGCGACCTGTTGCAACTATAAATGCGCCTTCTTCTTTAGCAGCATAAGGATATATTTCGGGAACCGGATTAGCACAAGCAAATATTATTGATTTTTTTGCCATTGCTCTTACCCATTCTCTCTTTATAGAATCAGGACCCGGGGTAGAAAGGGAGATCAACACGTCAGCGCCTTTCATAGCTTCTTCCATAGTTTTGATTTTATCGGGATTTGTACTCAGGCATATTTCCCATTTGCGGTAAAATCGCTTATCTGATTCAATATCTTTCCTGCCGGAATGCAAAGAACCTTTGGTGTCGAACATTACCATTTTTTTTGGATCAGCGCCATCAGCTATAAGAATTCGTGCGATAGTTGTATTGGCAGCTCCGGCGCCAAAAAGAACGATCTTCACATCAGATGCCTTTTTATTTGCAAGTTTCAGCGCATTAATGAATCCGGCTAATGTAACACATGCTGTACCTTGTGCATCGTCATGCCAAACCGGAATTTCGCACTCTTCGCGAAGCACGTCTAATACTTTATAACAATTTGGCTGAGAAATATCTTCAAGGTTAACAGCGCCAAAACTATGCTGGCACATTTTAACAAAATCAATTATCTTATCAGGATCGTTCTCGCCTTTTTCATTCTTGCTGTCAATACATAATGCAACAGCATCAACACCTCCAAGATATTTCATAAGGAAAGCTTTTCCTTCCATAACTCCAAGCCCACCGGAAGGTGTGCAGTCTCCATCGCCCAAAACTCTTGTGGAATCGCTTACAACTGCAACAAGGTTTCCCCGATTTGAAAGTTCATAAGAAGCAGCATTATTATCGCGGATATTTGTGGAAACTTTTGAAACGCCAGGTGTGTACCAAACATTAAACCAGTTAAAGCCCATAACGGGCGCTTTGGGGACTGTTTGGGTTTTCCCGCCATAAAATTTATGAGCGTCTTCAGCAAGCTTTTTAAGGAACAATGTTTTTGCTTTAGCAATTTGTTCCTGTGTGAAATTTTCAGGAAAAGCCTTATTAAGGTTTTCCAGAGTTAATTTAATAGGTTCCATATTATTAATATTTATTAGTTAGTTATATCAGCTATTTTGAATTTTGTAAAAGTACAATTTTTAATGAAATTCAAGTATAACGAATATATTTTTATCACATTAATCTGATTAAACACATTTTTTATAAATTTGACCAATTAAGACTTTCCAAGTCTTCTAGACCTGGATAGTCTTATTCAACATTTGAACCAACAAATTTATTATGAAAAAAATTGTTGTCCTTACTGGCGCAGGAGTTAGTGCCGAGAGCGGGATAAAAACATTCCGCGATAGTGGCGGATTATGGGAAGAACACAACATAGAGGACGTTGCCACTTATGATGCATGGTTGCATAATCAGGAACTTGTTATTGAATTTTATAACCAACGAAGAAAACAATTATATGAATGTTCGCCAAATGCAGCACACTATGCACTTGCTGAATTAGAAAAACAATATGATGTTCAAATTATCACACAAAATATAGATGATTTGCATGAGAGAGCTGGTTCATCAAAGGTACTTCACCTGCATGGCGAATTAAAAAAAGTCCGCAGCACTATTGATAATAGTATGATTTACGAACTGGAAGGGTGGGAGTTAAAATCAGGAGATTGCTGTGAAAAAGGTTCACAGCTAAGACCGCATGTTGTATGGTTTGGCGAAAAAGTACCAAATATTTTACCTGCTGTGCAATTATCATCAAAAGCTGATATATACATGGTGATTGGTACTTCGCTGAATGTATATCCTGCAGCGGGCTTGCTAGGTAATGTGCCGAATCATGTTCCAAAATACCTTATTGACCCTAATGGTTCAGAAGTTTCCGGAATAAAAAATTTGACTGTGATAAAAGAAAAAGCAGGTAAAGGAGTTCCTGAATTAGTAAAAAAATTATTAGAAGAAAAATAATTCATATAAAGACATACGCTAATAATTTACAAATATTTTTTCAAAACATTTTCTTTTTCAGAATTTACAGTGTATAATGATTCTTTTAATTTTTTAATTTCTATTTCTTTCTTATCAATAATTGCAGCTAATTTTTTCTGCTCGTCTATTGATGGCAAAGCAATTTCAAGGTTTTTAATTGTTGTCATGTTTGCCATTGTAAACTTCCCTTTTGCTTCTTCGAAATTTTTATCAAAATCATTCATTAACATATAAAACAAAAATTTTGGCAATAATTGTTCGGTGCTTTTAGGATACAAACCTGCTACATTTTGATTTGTTGTTGCTTCAAATGTCAAATATGCCAATCTGCCTATTGTTGCGCCAACTAAAGCAATTAAAATTGTATCAGGTTTTAAAAGTTTAGCTGAAGATTTTGCAAGACCTAATTCTGTAATTTTTTCGTTACCATCGCTTTCATAAACATAACAGTTTTGGCAAACTTCGGAACGCAACCAATTTACAGTACCATTCCAGTATTCAGCAACTTCTCTTTTTGGTGTGCCACCGCTTTGAACGCTGCATAAGCTATCAAGTTTTACAGACTTCTTGTTTTTAATAGTGTTTCGTAATTCTTCAAATATTTCTGAATTTAATTTTTCTATTTTCGCATTGTTTTCTATTTCATTTTTCTCAATAATTTCAATTTCTTTTATTATTTTTTCTTGAATTTCTTTTGGTGGTAAAGGTATTCTAACATCATTTTTTAAAAATTCGATATTCAAACTTTTTCCAAAAACATTATTACCAGCTTTTTCCAAATCAATTATTTTACTGTTAAACAATTTAAATAAATATTCATTTGAAATTTTGTTATTAAAATCTCCTTTGATTTCCAAACCTGCTATCGCTTCATTAGTATATAAATCTTTACCTGCAATAGCCGTTTTTCCAATACTTAATTTGAAACTCAATAAAGTAGTCCCTTTTTTGATAAGTTTTACATTGGATTTATTTACACCTAAATCTGTAATTTTTTCTTTTGTATCAGTTATTATCTGACTATTCATTTCTGCAATTGAAACCCATAGATATTTTCCATCCTTATAATATTCTGAATTAGCCCTTGAAGGAGTACCACCAATTTTAATTTCGCAAACATTTCCTAACTTAATAATTTCCCATTTACTTTCAATTTTATTTTTTCTTCCAATACTTGTTTTAATTATTTTTTCAAAATCAACTTGATTAAACTCTATCAAATCAACCAACGAATGAATAATAATATTTTTTTGTTGTTCTTGAGAAACATCAAAATTTAATAGATTTTGAATGTTTTTTCTAATATAATAATTAGCTTTATCAGGATTTTCATAATTTGTTTCATCAAACATTTTACCACCATAACTTGATATTTTTATTCCTTCCTGTCCTTTCTTTCCTTGAAATTCGTAACCTAAATATTCTTTTTGCTCTTCAATTTCTTTTCCAGTTTTTATAATTATAGTTTTTTGAAATTTATAATAATCTTCAATTGTTTCAGGGTTTTTATTTCCATCGCCTAAACAAAGCATAAAATACAAGAATTTTTCTTTTTCAATATCTTTACAAT
>CAINEZ010000650.1 GCA_903847905.1 uncultured Bacteroidota bacterium | reverse complement strand
TTTACTAATTTAGCAATCAAATTAATATAAAACTCATTTATGAATTACCGCAAACTATTATTTATATTATTTTCCATCATACTTTTATTATCTGTTTTTTCCTGCAAGAAAAAAATTGATAAAATTGAAGACGAAACCAGGAAAGAAGTTGAAGGTTCATGGAAAAAAATTGATGTTTCAAATCTTAGTTCCGAAACATACGAGGAATGGAATTTTTCCAACGGGTTAATTAATGTTATTAGCTGCAACACTTCCGATAATAGAAGAGACACTATCTATAACGGAGAGTATGTTATCAGCGCTGACTATGTTGTTAAAATCCCCATTACCAAGAAAACCATTTCAATTACTAAATTCTCATACCCATATTACTTAGGTAATTGGACAATTCACAAATTAAAAAAAGATTATTTTTCATTTTATCGGAAAAATGGCGGACTGGAATATTTTGAATTCACAAAACAATAATTTACTTATTTCATAATTATACAGGCAAAACCCAATGTGCGTTTTATGAAAAAAAGTCTGTTATTAATTATTTTATTCTGTACAATATTTTATTTGTTTTTTTCGTCGTGTAAAAAGATCGTAGAAAATAAAATTGATGGAATTTGGAGAAGGTCCAATATGGCTAATCCTAACTCAAATGAATACGAGGAATGGCATATTGAAAACAGTAGTTTTTACGTTGTAATGGTAAAAAATGATGGCTCTCAGACACAGATTTCTCAGGGGGAATATAAAATTACAGATAAGATTTATAATCTAAAAAGGATTTTTTCAGTAACAAAATCTACAGACAACAGCCTTATTGATGAATGGAGAATTAAAGAACTGACAAAGGAATATCTTACTCTTCGTTCCTCAAATGGGAGCATATTATTGGAATTTACAAAACAATAATTTGCTGATTTTTACCGCAAACCTCCAAATTCCATTTTTTTAATGTCTAAAATAAAAACTATTTTTTTCTGCCAGAACTGTGGCGCTCAATCATCAAAATGGATAGGGAAATGTCCTTCCTGCAACGAATGGAATACATACGTTGAGGAGGTCGTTCAGAAAAATTCGGCTTCTTCGGGTTCCGGACTTGAAAAACTTACAGCAAAAAGAATTAATAAACCTCACAGAATTGATGAAATTACTCTTTCGGAAGATCAGCGGATAGATACTAATAATAATGAACTTAACCGTGTTCTGGGCGGAGGTATGGTGCCCGGGTCCATTATTCTTATAGGCGGAGAACCCGGAATTGGTAAATCAACATTGATGTTGCAGGTGGCATTGAAATTAAATAAATTAAAAATTCTTTATATTTCCGGAGAAGAAAGCGAACAGCAGATACGTATGCGCGCCGAAAGAATAGGAATGACAAATACCAATTGTTTTATACTTACTGAAAATTCGACACAAAATATTTTTACGCATATTGAATCTCTTGAACCAAATATGGTTATTGTAGATTCCATTCAAACCCTGAATACTGCAGTTATTGAGTCTTCAACGGGAAGTGTTTCGCAGATAAGGGAATGCGCCTCCGAAATGAACCGGTATGCGAAAGAAACCGGAGTACCTGTTTTTCTTATCGGTCATATTACCAAAGACGGAAGCATTGCAGGTCCAAAAGTTTTGGAACACATGGTGGATACAGTTCTGCAATTTGAAGGCGACCGCAATCATGGTTACAGAATATTAAGAGCAGCAAAAAATCGTTTTGGCTCCACATCAGAACTTGGTATTTACGAAATGCAGAATTCGGGGTTAAGAGAGGTTTCGAATCCTTCGGAAATTTTATTATCGCAGCATGACGAAAATCTTAGCGGGGTGGCTATAGCCTCAACCATTGAAGGATTACGCCCTATGCTTATTGAAACGCAGGCTCTTGTTAGCTCTGCTGCTTATGGCACGCCTCAACGTTCTGCTACGGGTTTCGATCTTCGCAGATTAGGTATGTTGCTGGCAGTTCTCGAAAAAAGATGCGGATTCAGGCTTGGAGCAAAAGACGTATTTCTGAATATTGCCGGAGGAATAAAAGTTGATGATCCTGCCATTGACCTTGCTGTTGTTACGGCCGTGCTTTCTTCAGGTGAAGATATTCCGATAGATCCGAAGATTTGTTTTTCTGCTGAAGTCGGGCTTTCCGGTGAAATTCGCCCTGTGAACCGCATTGATCAAAGAATTACAGAAGCTGAAAAACTTGGCTTTGAAAAAATAATTATTTCAAAATACAATCAGAAAGGTTTAGACCTTTCAAAAAGCGGTATACAGATAGTTCCCGTAAAAAAGATCGAAGATGTTTTTAGTTTTCTATTCGGATAGATCCTGAAAAATATTTTTTATTTCAATTTCCGCAATCTCATCAAAATCAAGCATAGCATTTATTAGTATAGCCTTTTTAAAATTTTTCAGATCGGAAAATTTTATTTCCTGTTCTGAAATAATATTTTTTTCAAGTAATTCTTTTCTTTTCGTTCCTTCCAATAAAGGTGTTGACGGGGTTATCCAATTATCGCCATCAAAAAAAATTATATTTGAAAATGAAGTATCAGTGATGAATTCTTTTTTTACAATCAGAATATCATCCGCATTAGCTTGATTTTTCAATCCCTCAAAGCACAATCTGTCAGAGTACTTGAATGGATAAGAAATTTTATCATCAAAAACCAATTGAAGCGTTTTAATTTTTCTGATATTATACGGGATAAATTCTATTTTATGAATGTGTTTATCATATTCCACCCTGCATTTAAAGATACCTGTTTTACAATTTTCCGGAATAGTTAAAACAACTTCCAGATTAATATGATTTACCGAACCAAAAAGTTTTTCTCTCGCATTATTCATTCTTTCGGAATGATAATGAAGATTGCAGAAATTACCGTCTTTTACTTTTATCGTTTCAAACAAAAGGCACATAAACTTTGTCGATTAATTCCTGGTATTCTAATTTGGGATCACTGTAAATTGTAATTCCTCCGCCACTTTTATAAAATAGTTGTCCGTTTATTTTTTCAATAAAACGTATCATAACGCCGCTGTCTAATTTTGCACCGTCAAAATATCCGAACACTCCTGTATAATAACCTCTGTCGTAACCTTCGGATTCTTTAATTATTTCAACGGTTTTTTTCTTGGGAGCGCCGCTTACGGAACCAGCAGGCAAAAGGCTAAAAATTATATCGCCAATCTTTTTATTATAATCAGCGCCAAGTTTTCCGCAAATGCGCGAACTTACCTGCAACAATTCTTTTTCGTGAGTTTTAATTTTGTCAATATACCTGAATTTATCAACAAATACATCCTTCGCCACCATGCTTAGGTCGTTACGAATTAAATCAACAATAGTGCAATGTTCGGCATATTCTTTTTTATCGTTAAGTATAACTTCTTCCGCATTTTCAATAGCTGCGTCAATAGTCCCCTTCATAGGATAAGAAGAAATTATTCCGTCTTCGCTTATCTGTACAAATATTTCAGGCGAAAAAACAACAAACTTATCCTTGAATAAAAGTTTATATTTTGCTTTACTGCATAAATAAATATCTTTCAGCGAAAGCCCTGTTTCAATCTTAGTAGGGAATGTAAGGTTTACAAGATAAGAATTTCCATATTTTAAATGATGCTGAACATTTTCAAAAGCTTTCTGATAAACCTCGTAAGGTACCTGGTGCTTTTTTAATAAAAACTCCGGAGGCGCTTCAAATGGTATGATCGGTGAATTTGATACTCCGTTGAAATTAAAAACAATTTCCGAGGAATCTACCGAATGTAATGGAAAGAAAAGAGGTTCTTTCATTTCAAAATCAATGATAAAAATAAAAGGCTCTTTCCTGTTACCGGATTCGTTCATTTTATGTATAATTGTATCACAATTCATTATCCGGAATTTATTATTAATGCAAACAGGGTTTGTTAAATTTTAATAGAACGCTGATGTTTATGATAAATACTGATTTTATTCATTATTTGAGTTCGAGTTCTATTGAGTGTTTTCCAATCCTTGATTAGTATTCTTTACAAATGTAAAAAAAATATAATGAAAGTTCTTATTGTTGATAATCACGATTCGTTTACGTTTAACCTTGCCCAATTGATTGAACAATCAGGGTTTTGTGAAATTTCCGTTATTAAGAATGACAGGAATGATTATGACGCTTCGGCATTTGATAAAATTATTTTTTCGCCGGGACCCGGTGTTCCTTCCGAAGAAGCCGGACTAATGAAAGATCTTCTTGAAAAATATTCCGGATCAAAAAGCATACTTGGTATTTGTTTAGGACATCAGGCTATTGCAGAATATTTTGGGGCAAAGCTAATAAACATGAATCAGGTTTTTCATGGAATAAAAAAAAAAATAAATATAACCGATAAAAACGAAAATCTTTTTGCAGGACTATCGGAAAAAATAAGCGGGGGGCTTTATCATTCATGGGGTGTAAGTACAGAAAATTTTCCCGAATGCCTTAAAATAACCGCTGTTTCGGAGGATGGAATTATTATGGCATTTGCTCATAAAAATAAAGATGTAAAAGGATTGCAATTCCATCCTGAATCTATCATGACAGAGTATGGGCATACTATAATCAGAAACTGGTTAAAGCATTAAAATAATAGGTATTGCTAATAAAAAAAGTACAGTTATCTTTTGTCTTTTACCAATTCTAAGTTCAAAATAAGTTTTGGCCATTTTTCACTAAGAATTGTTATGATTTCAAGGCAATTTCAGATATATATTTTTTCTTTTAATAAAAAAGCTGTCAAAACTTTTTCATCGTAACTGATTTGTTTATATTTTTGCATATACATACAATTGAATTTTGAAGGAAGGTTCCTGATTTTTAAAACAGGGCTTTCTTTTCAAAATTATATTTAATCGTGTAGCACTTCTATCTTGGACTTAGTAAATAAACGATATAATGTTTTTAGAAAATTTAATTGACCAGTCAAAAAGCAGGGGATGGATTGAAGTGATATGCGGGTCTATGTTCTCGGGAAAAACGGAAGAACTTATCCGCAGATTGAAGCGTGCCAAGATAGCAAAACAAAAGGTTGAAATATTTAAACCTGCTATTGATGTGCGTTATGATGAAGTGAAAGTGGTTTCCCACGACCAGAATCATATAATGTCAACTCCGGTTCCGTCTTCTTCCAACATATTGCTTCTTGCCAACGATGTGGATGTTATAGGTATTGACGAGGCCCAGTTTTTTGATTCAGAACTTGTTAATGTTTGCAACCAGCTTGCCAGCAGCGGTATCCGTGTAATTGTAGCAGGACTTGACATGGATTACCTGGGAAAGCCTTTTGGACCTATGCCTGCTTTGCTTGCTACCGCTGAATATGTTACAAAAGTCCATGCAATCTGCATGAATTGCGGAGATCTTGCCCATATATCACATAGGACAATTGCAAATGACAAATTAGTAGTACTTGGAGAAAAAGACTCTTACGAGCCCTTGTGCAGAGTGTGCTTTAACAGAAAAATGAAAGTTTCCTAAAAAACTAATTTATAAAAACAGTCTTATGAACCGTTTTTCCGGGTACTAAACGGATAATAGAATACCCTGACAATGTATCAGCCGGATGACCTAATGTATCAGCAGGTATATAGAGTATGGCAGAAACATCCAATATAGCCTCAAGTTTAAAAGTATAACGAAATTGACCGCTACCATCAGATTTACCTTCAGCCAGTACATCAGATTTGTGAATTTTGACGTCTGCCCCGGGAACAACAATAAGAGTATCACTTAGTTTTTTAACTGTTATTACAGCATCACAATCTGTATCTTTTTTGCAAGTGGTGAAAATTATAGCAATAGCTGCAATTAACAACAAAGAAAAAAAATTACGTTTGTTGATAGTTTTCATAATTCCAGAATATTTCATAATTTTGACAGTTGAAGATGCAAATTTATAAAAAAAATAATACAATACAAATATTATCAATATGAAAAAAATAATTATGTTTTCAGGCGTAGCCATATTTATTGCTATTTGCTTTTATTCGTTTACCAACGCATCATTTCTTAAACTTAACAATTCTATGGCTACTGACAGTGTAAAAAAAGTGTGCATCAGCACTAATTATGGCGATATTAAAATAAAGCTGTACAATGAAACTCCCCAACACAGGGATAATTTTATTAAATTGGTAAAAACCTCGTACCTCAACGGCACCTTGTTTCATCGTGTTATTAAAAATTTTATGATACAGGGAGGCGATCCTGATTCGAAAAATGCAGATTCTACAGCTATTCTGGGAAACGGAGGACCTGCCTATACCATTCCTGCTGAAATTCTTGTACCAAAATATTTTCATAAAAAAGGAGCATTAGGCGCTGCAAGGGACAATAATCCCGCAAAGGCATCATCAGGTTCGCAGTTTTATATTGTTCAGGGGAAAATTTATACTGAACAAGAACTTGCTGCTTTTTCTCAGAGAACAGGTAAAATATTCTCTAAAGAACAGATTGATGCTTACAAAACGATTGGGGGGACTCCTCATCTTGATGGTGATTATACTGTTTTTGGAGAGGTATATGAAGGACTTGATGTTGTGGATAAAATAGCCGCAGTTAAAACAGGCGCCAACGACAGACCATTGAAAGATATTAAAATGACAGTGAAAATGGTTGAATAAATTGACTGTTTGTTGTTTGTTGTTCACTGTTTTGAAAAGCATAATTTTTTATACGTAATCAGTAAACAGTATTCGGTAATCAGTTAAAACCTCCGGTTACCGGACACCGATTACTAATTACAAAATATACGATTTAATTTTGTTTTTAGTATATTATTTTATATGCAGGAGAAAATAAAGAAAATACAAAAAGAAATTGAAGCATTTTCTGCTAAAAGCCTTGAAGAACTTGATAATTTTCGCATTAAATATCTTTCAAAAAAAGGATTATTAACAGGTCTTTTTGATGATTTTAAAACAGTAGCGCAGGAAGAACGCAAAGAAATCGGCAAATTGCTGAATGAACTGAAAAATTCCGCACAGGAAAAGATCAATGATCTTAAAAAGAAATTTGAAGATTTACAGCACTCCGGAAAAAGTGATGCAGACCTTACTCTTCCTGCAAATTTTATTGAAACCGGTTCCCGTCACCCGCTTTCCATAACAAGATCGGGGATAGTTGAAATATTTTCACGCATAGGCTTTACTGTTTCCGAGGGTCCGGAGATAGAAGACGACTGGCATAATTTTTCAGCATTGAATTTTGCTGAAGAACACCCTGCCCGCGATATGCAGGATACTTTCTTTATTCAGAAAAGCCCTGATATTGCATTACGCACACATACTTCATCTGTTCAGGTAAGGGTGATGGAAACAGAAAAACCACCTATCAGGAAAATTTTCCCCGGAAGAGTTTACAGGAACGAAGCTATTTCTTCGCGTGCTCATTGTTTTTTCCACCAGGTAGAAGGCTTGTATATTGACAAAGATGTTTCTTTTGCCGATCTTAGGCAAGTACTTTTATATTTTGCAAAAGAAATGTTCGGCGAAGAAACAAAAATCAGGTTAAGACCTTCTTATTTCCCATTTACCGAGCCTTCGGCTGAAATGGACATATTATGTTTTTTGTGCGGAGGAAAGGGTTGTCCCTTTTGCAAACACACAGGCTGGGTGGAAATACTAGGCTGCGGAATGGTTGACCCGCAGGTTCTTGAAAATTGTAAGATCGACAGTAAGGTTTATTCGGGATATGCTTTTGGTATGGGCATTGAACGAATTACAAATCTTAAATACCGTGTAAAAGACATTCGTTTGTTTTCAGAAAATGATATCCGTTTTTTGAAACAATTCGGATCAGTGATATGATTATATTTTGCCGGTAAATAGTTGGAAAATCCGAAATCAAAAATCGACCTCTAAACATCTTCACTCTGTTTTTATATCCTTTACCACAAGCTGAAGCGAAACATTTCCGTTCCATTCATTTTCGTCAATATGATAACAAAGACTGAATAATTTCCCATTAGTAACCAGTGGAAGATAATTTGACTGTCCAAAGGCGATAGCATTGTATTCGGGGTTATAAATTCCCGGATACATTACGCAAAGTCGTAAATGATTAGCTCCTACAATACGCGCATAACCTTTGTCAACCAAGCCTTTTGTAAGAAAAACAGGAGCCATATTACCGGGTCCGAATGGCGCGAATTGTTTAAGTACCCGAAAAAATTTAGGAGAAATATCTGTAAGTTCCAGTTCACTGTCAATTTCAACTTCGGGGATCAGCATATCTTCTGTAATGGTTCCTGAAACAACTTTTTCAAATTTCTCCATAAAAGCCTGCAGGTTTTCGGGTTTCAAAGAAAGCCCTGCTGCATATTTATGTCCGCCGAAGTGTTCAAGCAGGTCGCTGCATGCGTCTATTGCATCATAAATATCGAAGTCCTTTACTGAACGGGCACTCCCCGTAATCAGTCCATTTGATTCGGTAAGAACAATTGTTGGCCTGTAATATGTTTCAATAAGTCTGGAAGCTACAATACCTACAACTCCTTTATGCCATTCAGGGTGAAAGACAACGGTGGTTTTACGCGAAGCCATTATTTTATCTGCCAGTATCATGTCAAGCGCTGACTGCGTAATTGAGGAATCAAGACTTTTGCGTTCAGTGTTGTTGATATTTATGTATTCGCCGATTTCCATAGCAGCAACAAGGTCTTTGCAAATAAGTAATTCAACAGCGTTTCTTCCATCCTCTATTCTTCCCGCGGCGTTTATACGCGGTCCCACAAAAAACACAAGGTCGTTAATATTCAGCAGGCGCGAAAATATTTGTTCGTCAGTTACAGAAGATTTGCCAAGTCTTTTAATTCCGCTGAAAGTCAGCACTGCTTCAAGTCCGGCGCATGGATTGGAATTTAATTGTTTCAACCCGAAATATGCAAGTATCCTGTTTTCGCCTGTAATGGGGACTATATCGGAAGCAATGCTCACAACAACAAGGTCGAGGTACTGTATGAGGTCATTAAAAGAAATATTATTTTTTTGCGCATAAGCCTGTGCAAGTTTAAAGCCTATGCCACAACCTGAAAGTTCATTAAAAGGATAATTGCAATCATTTCTTTTAGGGTCAAGAATAGCGATAGCTTCGGGTAATGTATCTCCGGGGCGGTGATGGTCGCAAATAATAAAATCTATTCCTTTTTCTTTTGCATATTTTATCTGCTCTGTAGCTTTTATGCCGCAGTCAAGAGCAATGATAAGCTTTAATCCATTTTCATAAGCAAAATCAATTCCTTTGAAGGAAATACCATAACCTTCGTTATAGCGGTCTGGAATATAAAAGTCAATATTTTCACTTTTATATTGGCTTTTAAAAAAAGAATAAACAAGGGCAACAGCAGAAGTTCCATCAACGTCGTAATCTCCGTACACAAGAATTTTCTCTTCTTTTATAATAGCTTGTTCTATTCTTTCAACAGCCACATCCATATCTTTCATTAGAAAAGGGTCGTGCAACTGAGAAAGTTCCGGACGGAAAAAAGTTTTTGCTTCCTGAAAAGTTTTAATACCACGCTGGACAAGCAGATTGGCGAGCTGCTTTCCGATACTGAGCTCTCGTGCCAGAGTTTTCACCAGTTTATCTTCACCCTGTTCTTTTATTACCCAGCGTTTTTCCATTCACATTTTTATTAGCCGGTAAAGGTAAATATATTAAACAAATATTTCTTAAAGGTTGGTTAATTTAATTTAATTATCTGGCATTTCTATAAACTAACTTTAAATTTTTTTTTTTACCACTTAGGCACTTAGAACACTTAGAAACACTAAAAATTTTATTGTAAAATTTCATTAGTGTCCATTAAAAAATAAAAATCGTTCTTTGAAATCCTTGTATATCTAAATT
>CAINEZ010000649.1 GCA_903847905.1 uncultured Bacteroidota bacterium | reverse complement strand
TTAAATCTATCATAATAATAATCAAATATAGTGTTATAATAAATAACAAAATTATTAAGAGAATCAATGATTAAATTTCTTTCATCAGCTATTTGATTTGGATATAAATAATGACCTTCTTGTTGTTTTAAATAGTCTTTAATAAATAATAGTAGAGAATCCTTAAATTTACCATTTGAATCATCAATGACATAAAGGGCATATTTTTCCTTAAAAGGACCTCTCACAGTTGGCTCGAAACTAATTACTCTTTGTGTAATTGATTTAATTAGAAACGTATTTGCTATATATTTCCTACCCCACAAATTATATTTTTCCGTTTTTTTATATTTTAAACTTATTGCATCAAATTTAAAGTTATTTAAAAGAGAATAAGCCACATCCTTAGTTTTTGTTCCACTTTGCGAAAATGCAAGAGGGTAAAAAGCCATACACAAAAAAACAATAAATAAACTTCTTAAAAACATATTACGGTTTTTAATACCCATGTTCAACTTTTTGAGGTTTTCAATATTTAACATTCTTATCATTTTTAGTACTCCCAGAATTCGCGCTCATTTATAGAAGAGTGCAAACTAGAAACCTCCATCCAAAAACTATTTTCCCATTATAAATAATCCGAGTTGGTAAGCAATTCTATTACCGATGCGTAAGAATCCCTCATAGCCCATGGAATGTCTTTTTTACTAAGCCACTTTACGAATGCAATATCTTCGTTTATTTGAGGTAAAATGTGAGTATCATCTTTAAAACTCATTTCGAACCAGAAAGTTTTTTTAATTACCCGCCTGCCTTCAAGCTTGTATGTGTGATATGTGGGTATAAGTTCTTTTTTAATTTCCAAACCTGAAACACCGGTCTCTTCAGTTACTTCGCGTATAGCAGTTTCGGAAGGGCTTTCACCCGATTCCATTTTACCTTTTGGAAGATCCCATCTGCCATAGCGGTAAATAAATAAAATTTGATTGTCGCCTTTTTTAACAAGACCTCCGGCAGCTTCAACAACAGGGAAGAGACTTAAAATCTTTTCAGGATTGCCAACTACATATAAATTTTCGGCAGGTTTGTTTTTCTCAAATTCATCAATAGCAGTCAATAACGCTGATTCGGAAGAAAATTTATGAATACTTCCTTCGCGACCTGAAAATAAATCATCGTTAGGAACAAGAAAGATGCATTTGTTGTTAATAAAAACTTTATACATTTGTGTCATGAAATTAAATAATGAATCCGCATTAAAAGTAGCTGAATTTTTATTGCAAATTAAAGCAATAAAATTGGAAGTTGCTAATCCATTTACTTGGGCATCGGGATGGAAATCGCCTATTTATTGCGATAACAGGAAAACTTTATCGTTTCCCGTAATTCGTACTTACATCAGGCAACAGTTTGTGAAAATAATAAATGAAGAATTTGGTGTCCCTGATGTAATTGCCGGTGTTGCCACTGGCGGTATTGCTCATGGTGTTCTTATTGCACACGATTTGGGATTGCCGTTTGTATATGTCCGGCAGTCGGAAAAAAGTCACGGACTCGAAAATGTTATAGAAGGAGTTGTTGAATCAGGACAGTCGGTTGTTGTGGTTGAAGATCTTATCTCTACAGGAGGTAGTAGCCTTAAGGCTTTGGAAGCATTGCGCAATGCAGGCTGTAAAGTGAAAGGAATGGCTGCAATTTTCACATATGGGTTTCCTGTTGCAGAAGATGCATTTATAAAAGCAAAATGCCCTGTTATAACTTTAAGTAATTATGAAAATCTTATTCAGCAAGCCGCAAAGAGCGGTTTTATTGAAGATAAAGACATTGTTACATTGGAAAAATGGCGCAAAAACCCTGATAAATGGGGGAGGTAGATAGATTGTTTGTAGTTTGTTGTTAGTTTGTTTGCTGTTAAAAAAAACTATAATGATATTTCATCCTGAATTATAAATCTTCAACCATAACCCACAAACCACTGTGACACGAATAGAGAGCAATTTCGCAGAAATAAATAACACTCCCGAAAAAGTATATGATTTTCTGAGCAATCTCAACAATTTCGAAAAACTTATGCCTGAACAAGTGATCAATTGGAAATCTACCGAAGACAGTTGCTCATTCACTATCAAAGGAATGACTGATCTTTCCATGCGTATATATGAAAAAACACCAAATTCAAAAATCGTAATAATTCCCGGAGAAAAAGCTCCTTTTAATTTCAGCCTTATTTGCCAATTGAATATTGTACCTGCTTATAGAATGGAGGCAATAGTAACCCATACCAATGCGCAGATTATTTTTAATGCTGAATTAAATACTGTAATGGAAATGCTGGCAAAAAACCCATTTCAGAATTTTGTGAATATGCTTGTGGCAAAACTGAAAGAATTAGGGGATAAATTGTAAGCTGCTGAATTTTTTTAAAATTATTTGAATTAAAAACCAGAAGCCAGAATATCTGCAATATGAATTGTTTTCAGAGGCAGATCATGTTTTCGGATATACCCGTCAATATGCATAAGGCATGAAGCTTCGGTAGAAACAAAGTATTCAGCTCCGGTATCTAATGCGTTCTGTACTTTTTGTTCTGCCATTGCTGTAGAAATATGTTCATTTTTTATAGAAAAAGTTCCGCCAAAACCACAACAAACATCGGTGTTTTTCATCTCTTTGAGTACCAGTCCGCGGACATTTTGCATTAAAATTCTTGGCTCATCTTTTATTCCGTATTCTCTTAAAGCCGAACACGCATCATGAAATGTAACGGTACCCTTAAATGTGGCACCGAGATCTGTTACATTCATTACATTTACGAGGAAGTCTGTAAATTCAAAAATATTTCTTTGTAATTGTTTGTATTCATTGTGCAAGGCAGAATTATGGAACATTTCGGGGTAATAATTTCTTACCATGGAAACACAAGAGGCAGAAGGCGCGACTATATATCTGTCGTTTGAAAAATCGCGAATAAATTTTTCACCAATACACTTTGCATGATCCCAGAAGCCGCTGTTAAAAGCTACCTGTCCGCAACAAGTTTGTTCGGGGTTATAATTTACTCCTATTTCCAGTTTTTCCAAAACCTTTATCATGCTGAATGCCGTTTGAGGATACAACTGGTCTATGAAACACGGAATAAAAATATCAACTACCATAAAATACCTGTTTTAAATGCAGGAATTATTAAACTAAGCAAAAGTAAATATTTTTTCTTATAAAAAATATTGTTCATTAAAGGATTTACAAATGGTAATTAGAAAATTATTGCTGTTTTTTGAGTAGAGATTTGATAGGGTTAAAGAACCTTTCAATTAATCGTATATCATCTGTTACGATTTCTGCGGAACCTTGCATCTCTTGGCTGAATTCTATTTTTTTACCGTAATTGGTTATTAGTCCATCGGGAAATTCAACTTCTGCAATGTAGGTATTGTCGGATGGAATAAGCGAAATGGATTTTATTTTTCCTTCAATCATTCCATATTCCATGTATGGATAATTAGTGAGTTTGATATTTACTTTTTGTCCTGATTTAACTTTTCCCGAACCGCTAACAGGTATTGTTAATTTTCCAAGTATTCTGCTGGCGTCTTTAGGTATAACGGTCATTACTTTATCACCTGCAACTACATTCTGGTTTATACTCCATACTTTGGTAAATGTAATTATACCGTCAATGGGCGACTTCAGGATATATGTCTGTTCCCATAATTTTATCTGGGTTTGCAGGTTATCGTAAGATTCTTTAAATAAAAGTTCGAAGTTTTTCTTTTTCTCAGCATAGTCCTGTTCTAACTCTAATACACTTTGTTCAAGTTGGTTAATTGAAATAAGAGTATTATCAATAGTTGCGCCTGAACTGACATAAGAATATTTATTATCAAGCAAAGTAGCTTTTGATTTTTCAAAATCGGCAAGCGCAATAGTATTATTTGAATACAAAGAAGAATCCCTATTGTACTGACTTCTTCCAAGCATAAGTTTTTGTCGCATAATATCCTGTTGCCTTGCAAGCTTTAAATTCATCTGTTTGTATTTTGCTATTTGCTTATTTATAGATTCAATTTTTTTGTGCTGATAATCCATTCTTAGAAATTGAAGATAGTCTTCATAGTTTTTTCTGAACGTAGAGTATTGTGTTTGCAAGTCGCCTAATGAATAAACTGATTTGAAATTTACCTGATGATCAGTTACCGAATCAAAGTCAAGCATTACTGATTTCAAAGTGTCGAGTTTACCTTTAATTTCCTTTACGTGAATGTAATTTGCGGGATTTTCAATAATGCCTAAGTATTCGTTTTTCTTAACGATTTGATTATCCTTTATAAAAATATCAGTGATTTTTCCGTTTGTTTTAGCGACAATAGTAGCAGGGACATTTTCGGTAGTGATTACAATTGTCGAGTTAATAATATCAGGGTATTTAAAAAACCAGCTACCGATAAAAAGCAATGCTATTACCGAAAACACAACAGTAATGCCACGCCTGATAATCCAGTTTGGAGTTTTACCAAGAATCTCTTCGATTTCTTCGCTGCGAATTTCTATGTTATTTATTTCTTCTTCCATTTTTATTAGACGCGGATCTACGCGCCTGCCTGCCGGCAAGGCAGGGGTTTTAACTGATTTTATCCGTATAAATCAGCGTTAATCAGCGTCTATTTTTAATACGAATCCATCAGCGTCTTAATTACCTAATTCCAATTGATTCTTCACTAAATTATAATATTCGCCTTTTAATGCTGTAAGGTCGTTATGCGTTCCCATTTCTACTATTTTTCCTTTATCTAATACAACAATATTATCAGCATTTTTAACTGTACTTAACCTGTGAGCAACAACTACGACAGTCTTCCCTTTGAAAAATTTTTCCAAATTATTCATGATAACTAATTCATTGTTTGCATCAAGCGCATTTGTAGCTTCGTCGAAAAAAATATATTCAGGGTCTTTATACACAGCCCTGGCAATAAGGATTCGTTGTTTTTGTCCCTGGCTTAATCCATGACCATCAGAACCAATTTTTGTGTTATAACCCAAAGGTAATGACTCCACAAACTCCTGTATATTCGACATTTTTACAGCATGAAGTAATTTCTGCTTATCAATAATCTCATCGCTCAATGCAATATTTTTCGCAATAGAATCGGAAAAAATAAATCCATCCTGCATTACAGCGCCGCATTTCTGTCGCCACATTTTCGCGCTGAAATTTTCAAGCTTAATATCCCCGATTCTTATGTCGCCTTTTACGGGAGGGTAAAATCCAAGCAATAATTTTACAAGCGTTGTTTTCCCGCTACCGCTCATACCGACAATTGCAGTAATTTTTCCTTCGGGAATTTTCAAATCCACATTTTCTAAAACCATTTCGGAATGTGGTCCTTCATATTGAAAGCAGAGCTTATCAATATTAATACTTTTATTTTCGGGAATGATCGTAATCTTTGCATCGTCGGGATTTTCTTCATCTTCTTTATTGTGAATTTCGCCAAGTCGTTCAAGGCTTATCTTTGCATCCTGCGCTGCCTGTATAAAACTTATCATCTGCTCAATAGGGCTGTTTAACTGACCTATTATATATTGTACCGCCAGCATCATACCAAGTGTTATACTTCCGTCAATCACAGCTTTTGCAGCGATAAATGAAATTACAATATTTTTTGTTTCGTTAATAAACACCGAACCTGCCTGTTGCCATTGTGTTAGAGCAAGCCCTTTAATATTTACACGGAATAATCGTGCTTGTATATGTTCCCAATCCCATCGTTTCTGCTTTTCGCAGTTGTTGAGTTTTATTTCCTGCATGCCGGTAATCAGTTGAATTATGTTACTCTGATTATCGCTCATTTGTGCAAAACGTTTAAAATTCAGCTCGCGCCTTCTCTTCATAAACATCCATATCCACAGGGAATATAAAATGCTGCCTGCTAAAAAAACAGCAAATATTGTTAAGTTATACATGGCAAGCACCACGCTGAAAATAACTAAGTTCACCATCGAAAATAAAATGCTTAGCGTTGATGAAGTAAGAAAAGATTCAATGAGTTGGTTATCGCTTATGCGTTGCAGTAAATCGCCTATCATTTTGGTATCGAAAAAACGGATAGGTAATTTCATCAACTTGGTAAGAAAATCGGAAATAAGTGAAATATTTATTCTTGTCCCGAGATGCAGCAATATCCAGCCACGTATAAATTCCACAGTGGCGCGGCTGAAGAAAAGCATAAGCTGCGCTAGCAATACAAGATAAACAAAACCGATGTTCTGGTTGCTGATACCCACGTCCACCACCGACTGCGTGAGGAAGGGGAATATTAGTTGCAATAAGCTGCCTAATAGTAACCCGAGAAATAGCTGAACAATGAATTTTTTATATGGTCTCAGGTATGAGAATAGAAATCGAAAGCCTGATTTATTAAGTTTTTCATCCGCCTGAGTGTAAAAATCGGGAGTAGGTTCAATAAGTAAGGCAATTCCTTTATCTTCATTATCTGTTTTAGTGCTGAGCCAGCAATCAAGAAATTCTTTTTCGGTGTATTTTATTAAGCCGTGGGCAGGATCGGAAACAAAGATAGTAAATTTTGACGCGGATCCACGCGGATTATGACGGATCTTATATACTACTACAAAATGCTTTTGTTTCCAATGGACAATACAAGGCAGTGGGGCTTCCCCGCAAAGTTTTTTAAAATCAATTTTAACGCCTAAGGTATGAAAACCAATATTTTCAGCAGCATCGCTTATTCCCAACAATGAAACACCTTCGCGGGTAATAAAACATTTTTCCCTTAACGCCTGCAATGAATATGTTTTGCCATAATGCCTGGCTATCATGCGGAGGCAACTTGGTCCACAATCCATTGCGTCTAACTGCTTATAGAAGGGAAATGCCATTGGTAGTGTTTATTTTTATGTTTTTGTTGTTTTGAATAGAGGCAAGAGGGACCGCTCCCGAAAGCTTTCGGGACATTGCATCTAATTGTTTATAGAAAGGGAAAGACATTTATTGATTTTAGATTTATTGATTTGTAGCTTGAAGGATTAAAATTAATATTTTTTCATTCTCCCCGAATTTATTTATTAAGTTTATTTACTTTTCGTTTGTTTACCACAAGACCCTTTTCCCGTGTATATGCTCCGCATTCTTCCACCGGAACATAACCTTCTTCTCCTTGCCATTTGGCTATATATGGGTTATACGGGCATTCCATTTCATGATACCAAGTACCGTTTTCATTTTGAAGTGGAATACGAGAATCTACACACATATGTCTATATTCGCAATTTTTGCAAACATCAATAAGTTCTTTATGTATGTGCCAATATTTTTGAAATCTTGGAGTTGCAATATTTTTTTTTAATTCAGTTTTACTATCAAGATTATTAATATTTCCAAATATCTCTTTGCATTCAGGAGCATTTTTTATTTCACCTATTGAATTTATAAAAAGCTTTCGATTAAAATAAGTATTGTGTTTTTGTGATTCAGAAAAGAGGCTTATATTTATATTGAAATTTTGAGAATTAGAAAATAGTTCCCTCCCTATATTAAAATCTTTTTTTGAAAATAATATTACAAATCCTTTTTCATTTTTCAAATCATTTTTTTTATTTTCTTTTGAATTAAAAACTATTATTGAACTAATTCTTCTATGCTTTTCTGAAATTCCAATCAACTCCTCTGTAGTGATATTTTCTTTGTGAAATAAAACAAGTTCAATAGACTTAATCCTACTTTCGGAATAACATGATAAAATCTCTGATAACCATTTTATTGAAATATTAGTATCTATACATAAAATCTGTACGGAAATACATCCTAAAAAATCAGTTAATACAAATTTTTTATTAATATCTTCATGAGAATTTACTTGAGAAACTTCAATAATTGCATTAGTAATAATTGAGGGACTTTTCCATGTTAAATCAATTTCCGGAAATAACTCTGGTTCATTTGTGTAAAATCCATAACCTTCTTTTACCAATAAATTATAAAATAAATCAATACCTTCATTATATTTATTTTTTGTAAATGACTTTAAACTATCAATAGATTTACCATTATTCACTTTTAAAATATCAAATAATAAATTGGGAATAAATTTGCACTTTCCAAATTGCATATCATATATTATACTTCTTGAATATCCTTTAACTGGAATGCAACATGCAAAAAGCAGAAATGATTTTTTATTTGTCATTGTTTTCATTCACATTAATACATGGTGAAACTGATTTGTAAAATTCATTTAGCTTATAAATTTTTGTTTGATGAAATTCGCTTACAGCTATTCTAACTCTTAATCTTTCCTCTGAAGACAATTTTTTCATTAAACGATAATTAATTGGAATAAATTTCAAATTTGCATTTGATGATTCTTGAAAAAAATCATATATTGTTTTGTCATCTTTTTCATTCATTTTTTTTCGCATAATAAATTAGCAATTTTTTCTTCTAAATAATAGTTACAGGGAAGCGAAACCATACCAAACTGACCGGTTGGATTAACTTCAATAAAAAAGTATTGATTATTTTTAGTTTTTACAATATCAATGGAGCCTGTATTAAGTTTTATGTTTTTCATAAATACTATTAACTTACGTTTAATAATATTTGGTAATTTAAAAGGGACATAACGGATATTATCTTTTGTATAATTTTTTCGAAAATCAATATTATTCTCAATATCATTGGCTGTAATTACTGCCATGCTATAGATTTCTCCATTTAAATAAAAGCATCTTATATCATAATCTTTATCTAAACATTCTTGAACAATATTAGGTATAAAATAATCAGGAAGTTGCTCAATCAAATAATCAGGTACAATTTCAGTATATTGACCATAAGAAGCATCATTAAATCTAATAAAAGTACTATCTTTAATACATTTCGCAATTATTGTTTTGTATTTTCTTTTAAACTTTTTTATTTCATCTTTAGAATTAGTTACTATTGTTGCGGGTATATTAAAGCCAGCGTCCTTTGCCATTTGCAATTGCGAAATTTTATCTAATTTATTAGTGGGTATTGTACCTAATGTAAAATAATTATTTTCCAAAAAATTTACAAAACTTATTTTAGTTTCATTTATTTCTGAAAATAAATGATTTGAAATTTGTCTTCTTAAATTTTCATCCTTTATAAAATTAAGATTGAAAGGATTAATAGCAGAGCCCTTTCTTATCCATACCGAACAAATATTTTTACAAGGGAAATTGGATTTAATTTTAAAGAAATTTGAGAGTTTATTAATTTCAAAACCAAAAAGATTTTCGTAGTTAATTAAATCTTCAGAGTTTAAACGGGTTACATTTTTTCCCTTATAATTAATCCAGTCAATTACACTATCAACAGATTCATCATAATTGTTAGTAATAATGATAATATTTTTCATTAATTTTTACAATAACCCATCAATGATTTTTTTTAATGTGTCATAAAGACTGATAATGGTTTTATTATTATCAATAAAAGGCATACTACCTATAAAAGCTTTTTCTAATCTACCTTTTTTATTTATTATATATGTTACCGGCCATCCGATTACACAATACTTGTCTGCAATTTGCACACAATCTGGAATTATAATAGAGTTTAATGTGTGTTTTGGAAAAAAACTTTTCATTAATTCAGCTTTGCTATTTCTTGCCATTGAAATAAAAACAACATCTTTGTTTTTATATTCTTCTACTAATTTATTAATATCGGGTATTTCTTGTATACATCCACTACATTCAATAAACCAAAAATTTATAACTACAATTTTCCCCTTTAATTTACTTAACTCTATTGTGTCGCCATTTATGGTTGCAACTTTAAAGTAAGGAGCTTTACAATTTATTGACTCATCATAAAACTGTTGATTTCGTTTGGGTATTTTTTTTATTAAATTGCTATCCGGAGTTTGCCAGAGATTCAAATTCTCTATATTAAAACAATCATCTGCTTTTTGCGCCAAAGAAATTATGCTTTTTACTAATAGCAAAATTATAATTACTGTTTTTATTTTCATTTTAAGCTATTTTAACATTCATTTATAAATTTTTTATGAAACTCAAATTATAAGATAAGAATGAGGCTGACTAATATATCAAAGGTTAATTATTTTAAAATATTAATCAACCTCATTTCAATTAATTTTAGTTTCTAATTTAATTTTTTACTATTCTATTATTATCATATATATGATCTATCCATCCTGCTTTATCGTGCGTTGATGCCAACACATCACATGCTTGAGAACCATCGTCATATGTCACATCTATATATGAATTACCGCCATTTTGCATCCCTCCATTAACTTTTAATCCGCCATGTATCAGTTTCATATCAATTTTGTAATTTTTAAATTGCTCTAATAAAGAGTCTTTTGATTTTAATGTATTTTTCATAGTTATAAAAGTTTAAAAGTTTAACAAATCATTTTATAAGAAAGAATGAGATTGGTTAATATATTGAATATTAATCAACCTCATTTTAATTAATCTTTAATTTGAACTTTTGTTATAAATTTCATATATATGGTCTATCCATCCTTTTTGATCATGCTGACTTACCAAAAGATCACAATGAGGCGCATTATCATACCATTGATCAATATATGACATGCCACCATTCTGCATACCTCCAGTAACATAACCACCTAAAACCTGTTTTGTATCAGTTTCATAATTTTTAAATTGCTCTAATAAAGAGTCTTTTGATTTCATTGTATTTTTCATTGTTTTGAGATTTTAAATTTAAAAAATAATTTTATTTCTTCCACTTTCGCAGTCATCAGGTAGTTGCCTTAAACCAGCGTACAAATATTACTATTTTGCTATGCCTCCTTTATATACTCAATAGCCGTGTGCGCACACGCTTTAAGTAGGTAACTGCCGCTGCAAATTTATAAAGGAGGCTTTTGCAGCGGCTTACACAGCCGGAACAGTATCGCCCGGGTATTTTAAGTTTAGGTTTATAGGGTAGTGTGTGTGTGTGTGTGTGTGTACAGTGGTAAGGGTTTCGGGAGGTTGAGGCAAACAAATACAAACACATTATAAGTGGGAAAGGTTATGTGTTTGATAAGGTTGTTAAAAATATTCATTGTAAATTGGGGAATAGAATAAGCGAATATATAAAATATTTATTACGGCGCAATTTTATTTTTAACGAAAAAAGATTTATTTTATTATAACTGAAGTTTCCTCAAAATTTTTAATCAGGGAATAAAGATAACTGAAAATCATCAATATTTTTTCCTGTCATACCTTTAAAATTATAAATACCATTTTTAGTGTTCTTTAATAATTCTGAAATACCATCAGCCATAG
>CAINEZ010000648.1 GCA_903847905.1 uncultured Bacteroidota bacterium | reverse complement strand
CTATGGCTGATGGTATTTCAGAATTATTAAAGAACACTAAAAATGGTATTTATAATTTTAAAGGTATGACAGGAAAAAATATTGATGATTTTCAGTTATCTTTATTCCCTGATTAAAAATTTTGAGGAAACTTCAGTTATATTAGAATATTGTCATAAATTTAAAAACTAAAATTATGAAAATCAAAATTATTCTTAAATTGCGAACCCTGCAACTGCAACTGCTACTGCTACTACTACTTCTTCTGCTCCCCACCTTTTTATTTTCCCAAAGCGTAGGTGTAGGCGCATCTACATTTACACCCAATCCATCGGCAATACTCGATATTTCAAGTTCTTCAAAAGGGTTGTTAATCCCGCGTGTTAATTTATTATCCACTACCGATGTAATAACTATACCCAATCCTGCTAACTCATTATTAGTTTATAACCTGTCTGCAACAATGAGTGACGGAGGAATAGGTTTTTGGTATTACAATACATCAATACCTGCGTGGGTACAAGCAATAGGACCAATTGGACCTACAGGCGCCACTGGTATTAGTGGTGTTACAGGTATTACTGGTGCCACAGGCGCAACCGGAGCGACAGGTTCCACAGGCTCTCAAGGAATTCAGGGAGTAACCGGCGCAACCGGCCCGGCAGGACCCATAAGCGGAGTAGTGATAGCAGAATATAAAAGCGCGGTAGTTATCGGAACAGCGAGTGATAATTTAAAAGCCTCGATAGACGCGACTCAATACATGACAGGAAGCACCCCGACCCTTATGGCACAATTAACCGTTCCCTCGGGTTTTTCGACATTAACGAACAGCACATTAAGAATAAAATTCGATCTAGTTTGGGGAGGCGGCCCGGGAACGAATGTTTACGGCAGGATTTATAAAAATGGTAGTGCTATAGGGACTTTAAGAACCCAAGCAAATTACACGGGATGGACAACATACAGTGAAGATATAACCTCTCTCTGGATACCCGGCGATTTGATTCAGATTTACGGTTGGCAGGATTCCAGTGGCGGGGTTCAAACGAGAAACTTCAGGGTATATTGCAATTATTCAGTTCCAGCGATAGTTCAGCCTTCTGACCCTGTATGGTGATCAGACATTGTAAAATTTAACGGGATTGACTATTCCAAATTCATTCATTTTAAGATGGCTTCGTAACGCAGAAAGTTGAAAAGGTTTTGCCCGAAGTTGTAAGAGTTGATGATAAATGTATTGTCCTGAAATAGGTTTACAGAAAACAGTAAATTTACTTCAGACAAATCTTTGATGAAAAAACACAAGACGAAATTTTGGATGCATTATGTTTTCAATTAGGTATTAACAGAGCGCCTAACCGCTAACTTAGGTTTATTCTCAGCGGTGGTCACTAGCTATCGGGGTGGGTTAACAGAAACTTTTGTAACTTTAAAAATATTTGTGGGGCAGACGCGGAAGCTACCGGCAGGCAGGGATAATCGCGGATAAAGTCAGTGTTAATAATTCCGCATGTGCGGAATCTGCGTCATCAGTGTTCTATTTATTATTTTTAAATCGTTAATTTTTAATAAATTATTTTGACTCTTGATTCGCCTGAATTATTATTTTTGTAAAAAAAACTTTTTATATGTTACAAAGAATTCAGACACTTTTTCTTATTTGCACATTTGTAGCCGCTCTTGCGTGTTTCTTTTTACCATTCTGGAATTATACCGGCGTAAATCCTGATTATATTTATCAATTAACGCTTTTTAAAGTAAAATTAATTAGCGGAAATTCGCAGTTACTTGCTATTGGTACGCTTCCTATTATTGTTCTAAACTCTGTTTCAATATTATTATCGGTAGTTTCTTTATTCTTTTATAAAAAGAGAATAATGCAAATGAAGATAAACAATTATAATCTTTTAATTACGCTTATTTTCACGGTTACCGTTTTTCTGTGGATACCTTATATGATCAGTGAAGCGCTACCAGGTGCAGTTTCACAATGGCAACCCGGTCTTATATTTCCTTTATTATCTGTTATTTTTCTGGTGTTAGCCAATATCTTTATCAGAAAAGATGAAAAACTTGTAAAATCTGCGGACAGGTTAAGGTAGCTTTCGTTTTACTTGCTGAAAAAACGTACTAAGGAACAAGTCAAAAATAAAGTAGAACGCAGATAACACAGATGATTATGATAAAATTTGATTTTTCAGCCTGCAAGCAGGCTGATCTGTGAAAATCATAAAACCAGCGTCATCCATGCCTGCCGGTATGCAAGAGTGTTCTATTAAACTGTTATAAGTTATTTCTAAACCGTTCCTTAATGATTTTATTTTTTACCAATATGAACAAAGCGGCAGGTAAGATAAAATCTTTGTGTTACTTTGTGATTCCAAGAGGCACGAAGTATCAAACTATTGGAACTTTGTGATTGTGGTTTCATACTTTTTCAACTAATTACTTCCATATTTAAGGTTATAATATGTAAAAAATAAAAAAAAGACTTTTTCACTTAACAGTAAAAAAATAAATTCATTTTAATCATTGAATCCAATGAATAAAACATCTTCAGTAAAAGATCTCCAAATTATTGCGCGAAATATCCGTATAAATATTATCCGTATGCTGGCTGAAGCAGGCTCAGGTCATACTGGCGGATCACTTGGACTTGCAGACATTTTCACAAGTTTGTATTTCAATGTTCTGAATCATGAACCAAATAATCCTGAATGGCAGGAAAGAGACAGGCTGATACTATCAATAGGACATGTTGCTCCTGTGCTTTATGCTACTCTTGCCGAAGCCGGATATTTCCCAAAAGAAGAATTAATGACTCTCCGTAAATTAAATTCCCGGTTACAAGGTCATCCGGCAAGGGATCATGGATTGCCGGGTATTGAACTTTCAGCCGGTTCGCTGGGTCAGGGATTATCGGTTGCAGTTGGTCTTGCGCTTGCAGGCAAAGCTGACAAAAAGCAATGGCATGTATTCAGCATTCATGGCGACGGCGAATTACAGGAAGGTAGTATATGGGAAGCTGCCATGAGCGCATCTCATTACAAATTGAATAACCTTACTGCAATTGTTGATCGTAATAATTGCCAGATCGACGGAAAAACATCAAAAGTAATGGAATTAGAGCCTCTACGAGAAAAATGGAAAGCTTTCGGGTGGGACGTTTTTGAATGTGACGGACATAGTTATACTGATATTATTAAAACATGTGAATTTGCAACACAAAGTGTGTTCCGTCCCACAGTAATTATTGCTAAAACAAAAATGGGGAGAGGCGTTAAAAGCATCGAAGACGATTATCGCTGGCATGGCAAAGTTCCTTCAAAAGAAGAAGCCGAAGGTTTTATAAAACAATTAAAAGCTTGATAAACCGGATGTAATTTGAGTGAGTGTAATATGAAACGATGATACTTTGTTTGTATGAAATCTTGTTTTCTTAATTTGGTTTTTCTATTCTCGGCGGCATTAGGCTTATCAGGCGATTGAGGAACCAGATAATCCTTTCCGTCATTATTGTCAGGTCCAGCAGGCTGCCTTTGTTTACGGACGTATCGAGTTTGTCGCTGTTCATATATACTTTGCGGATTTGTTCCATAGACGGGCCATTGCTGGAACTCATTTCCAGAAAAACCCGGATATCTTCAGGGTCATTTGTTTTCTCAGCCTCTGCGGCATAGTTCAGCAGGAAATCTATCGATTCCATACATGCATCTGAAAGGTCCTTTAATAAGGGATGTACCCTTGTCTGCATGATAACCATAACACCCGAAGCGGTGCAGTCGGCAAGTTGATCAAGCAAAGCCTGACGTGTCTGAAAGTAAGCATGATCTTTTGCTGTCTGGGTATGCATAGGCATTGCTGCTACCGCCGTAGTCGATGCTGCCACCTCTCGTGCAAGGGATTTAAAAGCCTCATGACGTGAAGAAATATCTGCGCCAACATAGTTCTCTCTTGCCGTAGAGACGAATGCTGCGATTTGTTCCAGTTCGCGCATTTGCTCCATTCGAATCAATTCCAGGCTAGTTTCTGGATCATCCGATTGGAATTCAGATAAATATTTAGGATGGGACAGGTGCTCCACCTCCGACGGTGGAAGAGTTCTTGTCAGCCAGTTAGTAAGCGGTCCGTTAATGGCAATGAAAAAAATTGCTGACGTCAGGTTGAACAGAAGAAACACCCATGCAGCCTGATGCGCCAAGTCTATATTGAACGAATTCAGCAGCGCCATTACAAGCGGGACGTGCAAATAAACCTCTATGTAGTAGAGCAGGATAAAAACTGTCGCCCCGAATATATTGAATATGTTTACAAAACGAATGAGTTGCCGTGATGTTCCGCGAAACGCTTGTCCCAGCATTACCTTGAACATGGTTGAACCTATCGCTGCTCCATACATAAACAGAAACGCCTGCGGACCCGTCAGTATATTTTCCCTCGACAGCCCTATCGCAACCAGCGCTACGGCTGTAGATGACTGTGCTATAAATCCCAGTATAATCCCTGCCAAGATCGACAACAATGAATAATTACGGCTAAACTCCATCGCCCCGGTAAACCATGCCTCCTGTTGTAACGGTTTAACCCCGGCAGTCATCATCCCGATTCCGAAGAAGATCAATCCCAATCCCAAACCAATGAAGAGATAGTTGCGATATCTCTCGTCTTTTGTTAAATACATCGCTATTCCACACAGCCCAACAAGGAACATTATACCTACCGCAATATTCAGGGAAACAATAAATAGCAAAACACAATTCCCTACGCTAAATCCGGTCAATATTGCAATCGCCTGCGAAACATTGAGCACCCCAGTACTAATCAGGCTTGCCAGAATCACAAGTGCAGCCGATGTGCTCTGCATTACTACACCTGATCCCAGTCCGAACACCACGGCTCGTCTGCGCGAGGATACAAGTCGCATAGCAAGCATCCTGAATTGTCGGCTACCCATCTGCTTAAGTCCGGATGAAAGCATTTCAACGCCCATGAACATCAAACCCAGACCAAGAAGTATTTTACCAATTATTTCAATCATACCTATTCAATATATTTCAGGCTAATTTTATTTCAACTATTTCTTTACCAAAATAATTTCTGCTATTGGCGATTATGTACTGTTTGCATTGGCTGACTGTCAGACCTACCTATCTGTAGGCAGGCGAAGTCGGACTTGTCCGCCGAAATAATATTTTAAACCACACAGTGCTACACCGTATCCCGATAGCTATCTGGACACGAGCCATTGAAGCAATGTGAAGTAGCAACTATGTCGTTTATCTGTTCTTTATATTGTAACATTACCAAATATATGGAATAATTTTATAACGAGTTTTATGAGTATATTCAAGGTAACCATTCAATTCATTTATCAAGGTTCTGTCTTCTAAATATGTCCTTATCAGTATAAGTAAGATTAAAATACTTATTGGAATTATACTCCAAAGAGAACCAAAGAGCATGGGAAATCCTAATGTTTGAATTATATTACCCAAATATGCAGGGTGTCTTACTACTTTATAAAGTCCGGTTTCACAAACAATATGCTCTCTCTCTGTTTGAATGCGTACAGTACTTGAAAAAAAATTATTTTGTTTTTGTGCTATAAGAAAAAGGAGTTGTCCAATAATTGTTATAATTATTCCAAGCATGTATAAACTCCAATGTAAATCAGAAGACCAATGATAACGACCAGAATCAAGCCCGGCGGTAATAAACATTATAATAGTGATCAGGAAAGATAATCCCAATAACAATTTGTCCCATTTTTTAGTTCCTTCTCCAGGCTTTGAGCGCTCATTCAAAAGCTCAGTGTCAATACGCAATATTGTATAACTTACTATAAACATTGCAAGACCGATTATTACATAAATCCATCCTTGCCAATAATCTATATGACCAGCACTAATAAACAGGATCAGGAAAAATATTAAAGTACCGGCAAGGTGTTTAATTATATATTGACTTGTCCTCATGATTTTATATATTTATATTGTGTCGTTTCCCTTGATATGTATTGTTTCGAGGCATTGTTATTAACTATGAAGGGCTGCTAACGGCGTCGTTCCGATAACTATCGGAATAGAGCACCTGCCATGTCTACCTTTACAACAGTTTATTAAGTGTGCTAAAGTTTTTTTTCTGCACTTAATCCCGCATGGGATAAGCCCTTTGTTATGCCTCGTTATTTTATTCTTTTGTTATAATCTATTATCATTTTAACTTTCCCATTTTTTCTATAAATCTTCCATTGTCCAACTTTTCTGTCAAGGTAATACTGTCCTTCCGCTTTTAGATAACCTTTGTCATTATCATATTCCTTCCACAAACCAAATTTTAAATCAGGATATATTATTTCCCCTTCTTCTTGTAGTTGATCTTTTTTGTTAGAAACATAACAATAAGCAAGGGTTGAATCTTTCCAGATATATTTCTTTTTTCCCACCGTGTAAAATCTTTCCGACCCATTATCTTCCCATATACCAGTTGGTTTCCCATTTTTATAGTATTCAATTTGATTTGGGATGTCGTCGCAAAATTCTTTTTCGCTCATAAACGAATACGGGAAGCCTATCCATTTTCCCTGTTTTAAGCCATTTTTATCAGTATAATTTACAGTGTCGCCATCAAAAATGCTATAATGCGTTCCATCATTTTCTATAATTTCTAATCTTCTCAGTTTTCCAGTCTTGTCATAATATTTTGACAAACCTAATTTTTCCCCATCCTTATAATTAATCGATGCTCTCAAATTTCCTTCTTTATAATAATAACTCCATGTACTATCCTTATTAGAAAGACTGTCTTTATTTATTTTATAAAAACCATTAACTTCTACATTGCCATTTTCATAAAATGAAGAATAAATTCCAATTTTTTTATTTTTAATTTCAAAACAATTTAAATAAGGGTTTCCATTATTATAAAAATATTTAAATGATTCAATTCTACTAATCGTATCATATTTTATTATACTTATGTTGGTCTTATCATCATGATAGCAATGTATATCTCCGTATAAATTATTTTTTAAATT
>CAINEZ010000647.1 GCA_903847905.1 uncultured Bacteroidota bacterium | reverse complement strand
ATTTTTGAAAAAAATCTCAAAAAAATAGAATTTATTTTATCGTCTTCAACCCTTCCAGCGCTGAAGCATCCTTTGGTCTGTTAAGCAAAACGATATTGAATAATTCTTTTTTTCAAAAAAAGTTAGATAATTTGATTATTTTTTTTTCTGTTTTACTAACAAATCAAGCCATCGTTTAATTTGTTTAGTAATGGCATGAGTGCAAAGCGTATCATATTTGAAATACCAACTCAGAGATTGTTGTGTTGTGGTTTTATCGTCGGAAACGTGAAAAAATAAAATAGATTTTACAGCAGGATAATTAATAGGCATACTATCTAAAGCTTCTTTAAACCATTCGCTGCGATTGCCACCAACTGCTAAAGTTCCGAATTCAGTAATCATTATAGGTTTTTTGAAAGCAGCAAATTCTTTATAATGACTACCGAACATTTCCTTAAATGACCACCATTTGGACCATGTAGCCACGTTTCCAAAATTTAATATTCCTATACCAACGTAATCAACATATTCTTTACCGGGGTAGAAAGCGTCAAAGTAACCGTAAGCAGGGTGAGGGCTCCATATCCAAATTACATTTGTAGCTCCTTCTTTTTTAAATAATTTATAAACATGTTTCCATGCTGCCACAAAATCTTTAGGAGTATTATTCTGAGGTCCCCATGAATACCGATAAGGATCATTCATCTCATGCCCAAAACGAAGAAAAAAAGGTTGATTAATTTCTTTCGCATCATCTGCCCATTGTTTAATATATGGGTCATAAAGACCTTTTGCAACATCTACCATTCCGCCAATATCTCGTTCTTCTACTTTTCGTAGATTGGGATAGTTTTCCATATCAAAATCACAAAGCCATGGCTCCCATGTGATCACAGGAATTGAACCCAATTCCAATATTGCTTTTACTTGTGATTTTGGAAATTGTTCTTCGGGTTTGCACCCCCATGCCTGATAAATATGTATAAGTGGAAAAGTTGTTCTTATAGAATCTTCAAGACTAATAACACTTTCAAATGATTGGATTGACTGATTGTCGTGAGCTCCAAGTAAAATAATTTTTGGATTTTTTAATAAAACCAAGTTCGATTTGTACTTCTGTAGCCAGCTAAGTTTATCAGCACGTGTATCAGAGCGCTCCCGAATAATAAAAATATTTTCTACATCCTGAACAAATGAACTGAGTTTGGAAAAAATATATTCCAATGGTCCGTGAGATTTATCGCCAGCGAAAGACAATACCAGAACAATGCAAACACCCAACACAAAAGCAGCAATACTGTATAAAATGCGATGTGACCTTTTATTTACCGGCATAAAATTTTTTATTAACTGGATTTTAAGCTTTGTTTACAATTTCGGTTATTATTTTTTTAACATCAAAATTGACTTTAAAACCAAGTTCTCTTTTTATTTTCGAATTATCGCCAAACATATCCCATACTTCGTTTTCCCTGTATTCTATTGCTCCAAAATCAATTCTGCAATTACTATTCATTATTTTTTTACAATCAGAAGCAAAATCTTTTAGTGATGTTCTTTTGCCACTGCAAACATTAAATATTTCATTTTTTGCTTTTTCATTATTTACAGTAAGCAACATTGCATCAATTACATCGCTAATATAAAGATAATCCCGTGTCTGCTCACCTTTTGTCATTTTAAAACAATCTTCATTCCTAAAAGAATTGATAAGCTGAGGTAAAAAAAAGCTCTTATTCATATTATCGCCTAAAAAAAGAAATAAACGTAAAATCGTAAAATTTTTCTTATATATATCCGAAAAAGTACGTATTGCGACTTCAGAAAATATTTTGCTCATGGAGTACGGGGAAGCAGGCCGTGGCATCATTTTTTCATTAAAAGGAACGTCATTATTCCCATATACCTCGCTTGTACTTGTAAAAATAAAATTCTCATATTTAATGTCTTTCAGGGCAAGCAATAAATTAACAGTCCCGGTGTAATTTACCTTGGTTATTAAATCAAGGTTAGAGAAATCCCTGTCCCTGTTCAGTAATGCAGCCAGATGAAATATTATCTCAGGTTGAATTTCTTTTACCGCTTTCTCAACAGCAGTTTTATTAGAAACATCAACACAAAACTCATTATCCACTCCTTTTTTTATTATATCTAAGATATAAACATTTGCGTTGGATTCTTTTAAAGAATTTACCAGGTGAGTTCCAATATAACCGTTTCCGCCAGTTACGAGAACTCTTTTTTTATTAAGATTTATATTGACCATATTAGTTTGTTTTTATGTGATTTGTTTACATATTCAAGTATATCATTTTGAGTATTTATTAAATTTTTTGTATAATAATTTTTATACCAATTGATAGTTTTTTCCACCGTATCATTAATACTCCAGACGGGTTTCCATTTAAGCAGTTTATTTGCTTTTGAACAGTCAAGCATAAGCAAATTCGCTTCGTGAGCTTCAGAAAAGTTATGTTTATATTCAACATTTATTGACTTCCAAAAAAAATTTGAAATTGTTACAATTTCTTCAACTGTCAAATTACAATCAATAGCGGGACCGAAATTCCAGCCTTCGGCAAATTCTTTTCTGCCTTCAAGTAATCTCCATCCTAATGTAAGATAACCGCTTAAAGGTTCCAGTACATGTTGCCATGGTCTTGTAGCTTTTGGATTTCTAATAAACACAGAGGAATCAATTGATGCAGCTTTAATAATATCCGGGAGCAAACGGTCTTTAGCCCAATCGCCGCCACCGATTACGTTGCCCGCCCGTGCGCTTGCCAAAAGAATATTATGAGCATTACCGTATTCGGATAAATTAAAAAATGAATTTCTATATGAACTAGTCAGTAATTCCGAACAGCCTTTGGAAGAACTGTATGGATCGAAGCCTCCAATTGGATCACTTTCTCTATAACCCCAAACCCATTCTTTGTTTTCATAACATTTATCACTTGTAATATTGACAATAGCTTTGACCGATTTAACTTTTCGGCATACTTCAAAAAGATTTAATGTGCCCATTACATTTGTAGAATATGTTTCGATAGGATCATCATACGAGGTGCGCACCAACGCCTGTGCGGCTAAATGAAATATAATTTCAGGATTGACTTCATTAATAAATGCTGATAAACTTTTATAATCCCTGATGTCTGCTTCTTTACCGGTAATATTTAAATCTAATATTTCAAAATGATTTGGATTTGAAGGCGGTGACAGAGCGTATCCATAAACTTTTGCCCCCAGCATTTTAAGCCAGAGCGACAGCCACGAACCTTTAAATCCGGTGTGTCCGGTAACTAAAACTTTTTTGTCGGTATAAATACCGTCAAACAGGTTACTAAAGTTTACCATAATTTCCAATCACATTTATCGGTTTTCCATAAATTTTCTAATTCTTCTTTATCGCGAATTGTATCCATCGGTTTCCAAAAACCATAATGTCTAAATGCACAAAGTTGCCTGTCTTTTGCAAGTGTTTCCAATGGTTCCCTTTCCCAAATAGTTGAATCGCCATTTTTAATATATTCAAATATTTCCGGTTGTAAAACAAAAAAACCGCCATTTATCCAAGTATTATCGCCTTTGGGTTTTTCCTGAAATGCAAAAATTTCAACAGAATTTTCATTATTAAAATGAATAGATCCAAATCTGCCTGAAGGTTGAACTACTGTAACAGTAGCAAGTTTTTTTTGGGTATTATGAAATTCAACAAGTTCTTTAATATTAACATTTCCTAAACCATCACCATAAGTTAACATAAATGGCTCGTTTCCTATGTATTTTTGAATTCTTTTAATTCTTCCGCCTGTCATTGTATTCAGGCCTGTGTCAATCAATGTAATTTTCCAAGGTTCGACATTCGACTGATGAATATCAATTTTATTTTGTTTAATATCAATTGTAACATCGGCTTGATGCAAAAAATAATTGACAAAATATTCTTTTATCATATACCCTTTATAGCCACAACAAATAATAAAGTCATTGAACCCATAATGAGAATATATTTTCATTATGTGCCAAAGTATAGGTCTACCGCCTATTTCAACCATTGGTTTAGGTTTAAGATCGGTTTCTTCACTTAACCTTGTTCCCAATCCGCCTGCGAGTATTAGAGTTTTCATAACTTATATTTTAATATTATTCAAATTAACTTTGTCCCACGGATCTTCATTTTTTAGTCTTTTAGCTGACCATGCGACAATGATACCAAACAATGACATTATGAAAGCGATAAAAGCAAATCCAATCATACCCCATGTTTTTTCTACAGATGAAATCAATTCACTTTCCGTAATAAAATATTTTCTATCAATAAATATTATTGATACAGTAATTAAAAAGAGAATAATGTAAATAGCAAGCGGGCGCGCAAATGGTGTAATGTAACCGATCATAGCTTTTTTAGGCGTGGGGATAAAAGGGATTTCTATATTTACAACTGCGAGTAAAAACCCCAATAAGAATACCGGCCAACATGCATATTTTAGAATCATTCCGCGCCAATGAAATCCTCTTTCAGATTCGGGATGACACAGCCATTTCTGTGTGTAAAAATATATTAATATTGAAATGATGATTAAATAAGAACCATGAATAATGAAATCAACAAAAGGTATTCGTGCGGGAAGAATACCCGTTAAAAAGAACAGAAAAGGAAGAAACGTAAAGAAGAAAGAAATTACTCCGACTAAGTAATATGTTCCTATGGCGAGGTAAGAAAATTTTTGCCATCCGGTTAATTTCCTAAACACCTTAGGTATTTCCACAAACATAATTTCAAATACTCCTCTTGCCCATTTAAGTTGTTGTTTGCAAAACGAACCAAAATCTTCAGGTACTAATCCGCGACTAACAACAACAGGGTTATAAACAGATTTCCAACCGGCGCTGTGTATGCGAATGGAAGTAATTAAATCTTCTGCAAGAGCTACAGCATGACCGCCAATGCTATCTAATGCTTTTCTTCTGAATGTACAATTTGCTCCTATAGCAACGCTGCAGCCCAGCCCATTAAGCCCCATTTGGGTTGGGCCGTAAAAGAGGTATGTCTGTTCAGCGGCACCCTTAGCGGTAAAAGAACGATACTGGTTATAATATGCCTGCGACACTTGTACAAAACCGATTTTTTCATCTTGAAAATATCCTAATGTTTTATCTAAAAAATTAGGAAAAACAATGTGATCAGGATCAAGAATTAAAATAAAATCTTCGTTTGTAAGTTTAAGAGCATTATTAATTTTTCCTGCTTTAGCGCCTTTTAACCCAACAGATTCAATCCAGACCGCTCCATTTTTTTCTGCTGTTTCTTTAAATGCAGGATCATCTGTGTTGTCTAAAAGATAAGTAGTATGGGGATAAGAAACCCGTTTACAAGCCTGCAATGTTTTTTCAATCATAGCAAGCGGCTCGCCGGCATAACTCGTGGTAAAAATAGCAACACTCAATCCTTCGGGAGCAGGAACCTGTTCGGGTTTCTTAATGTTAAGATAATTTATCCAGTTAAGAACAACCCTGCTCATGCTATACCAAAAAAATGTACTCAGTAAAATAAACAGCCAAAAATCACCAATGTGTTCTTCGCGAAACCACCAGTCGGCAAATTTTACCAGGCTGATAATTCCTGCTATAACAAGCACAAGCAATATAAATCTATCAAGATTTTTCATATCACAAGCTTCACGATATTTCCAAAGGTCTTTTTTGTTATTTATTTTCATTCCAAAAACTCATCTTTATACCTGCTCCTAAATAATTGTTTTTATAAAAATTTGTTTTACTATAAATGTATTCAGCTTTTAAACTGATTTTTTTTGTAATCTTCCATGATGCATTTACACTGAAATCCACTGGCGAATATTTTTCTTTAAAATAATCTTTTGCAATGTATGATTTGCCGCTGTTTAAAGTGTCAAGGAAAAGATATGGGCATTGTGTAACAGCATAAAATCCGTAACTGATTTTTGCACCAATATCAAGCGTTTTTAAAGGATGAACCGCAACAGAAGCAATAACAGAATGAATAGTTTGTTTATCCGGTGTGAAATAAGGATTGTAATTACCGTTAATAGCAGGATGATAATAAGAACTGTCAATAATTTCGGATAACGTCTTTATTGCAACAAAACGATTTTCTTTAGATGTACTATTATTAAAGCCGTAACCTACACGAAATTCAGCAATGGAAGCTTTAAGTGGCGGACTCATGCACCAAGCAGAAAAAGTGGAAATGGAATTTTTGTCGTTAAAATGATCAAGGTCGAAAGCGGTTTTCCCATTCCATTTATCAGGATTGCTCCATGAAGCTGATATAGAATAATGATTATCGGTTACCACATTATTTAAGCTACTTAATGTGTAGAAATAAGGTTTTCGCTCAGCCTGCACTGAAAAAATCAAATGATTGATGATTGTTTTATCGAGTTGAAGATTTCCGGTAACAGCTACATTTTTACTTGCCGGATATTTTAGCAAACCCAGATCAATATTTATTTTCATGTTTTGTTTGCTCAGGACAGATCTATTCCCCGCCTGAAACCACAAGGCATTGGTCGTGTTATAATTTGTAATAAAAGCAGGTATCTGAAAATTAAAATGCAGAAAAGATAATGCGTTATTATATAAACTGCCTTCAAAAACAGGAGTTGTATTCTGCAAAGGTTGATCATCGCTACTATGTAAGATACTTATTTCTCCCCAGGGAGATTTTGCTGAAAATATTTCATCCTGAATAGCAATGGCGCTTTTGTTTTTAGGGTTGAGCGCTAATGCTTTTTTTACAAACCATTCGGCGTTATCATAATCGCACTGCCACAAAGATATTTTTGCGAGAGAAATAATTACTTCAATATTGGTAGGATCCCATGAGTAATAAGAACGAAGCAACGGTTTTGCTTTTTCCAGATCGCCGCTGTTGACAAGCATAAGGTCATAATCTAATAATAAATAAGCATTATGAGGATCAAGCTGAATCGCTTTTTTGTATTCTTTTTCCGAAGTTTTAAAATGTTTTATTAAATACGCTGTTTGAGCGCAAAGCCATACGGTATTCAAATCGTTTGGATGATATGCCTGGTATTTTTCCAACAAAGCAAATGCTTCTTTAAATTTTTTCTTATTTTTCAAATGCTTTGCCTCTTCGAGTGTATCGGCTTTTGATTGAGCGAAAAGACTTTTAACAGGTATTACAAAACAGAAAACAAAAAATATCAACAAGAATTTTTTCATCGTTTTGATAATAATTTTTGTTTTTTACTTTATTCTAATTTTTCAGCTTCTGCTGTTCAATAAACATATATTGCCACCTTGACCAGCAATTCAAATGGCAGGAAAATAATTTATCAGATAGTTCTGTGCTTATTTATATTTTACAGCAGTTCCATAAACCACTATTCTTAAATTATCAACGCTATTAATAAATTCGACATGAATACCGACCACTGCATCTGCTTTTAATTTATTGGCTTCGGTTGACATGTTAGCCCATGCCGTTGAATAAGCTTTTAAGAAAGAATCTTTTGTAGGCGATGTGGTTGTTTCTGTAAAACCGGTAATAACCTGAAGTACATCATAATTTTGTTTTACATCAAGAGTTGTGTAAGTAATGGGATTTGTTTTTGATTTTTCGTTTACCTGCGAACAACTTACAAATGGCAATGCAAATACCATTAAATTTAACAATCCGATAAAAAATAGTTTTTTCATAGTTTTAAGTTTTTAGTTAAACATTCTGTTATTTATTAATTGTTATCTATT
>CAINEZ010000646.1 GCA_903847905.1 uncultured Bacteroidota bacterium | reverse complement strand
GTTTTAACTTCAATCACAGGGACTTCTCGATGTTGGATAACTCAAAATCTTGGCGCTACCACTAATGCAGCTTCAGCTACCGAAAGTACCGAACCAAATGCGGGTTGGTATTGGCAATTTAACCGCAAGCAGGGATTTAAATATGATGGCACAACCCTGACACCATCTTCTCCAGCATGGGATGCAACAACTGATGGATCTGCTGTTTGGGAGACAGCTAAAGATCCTTGCGCTTTACTGCTTGGTACAGGCTGGCGTATCCCTACCAATGCTGAATGGACTGCTGCTGATGGTACTCCACAGAACTGGGCTAACTATAATGACACTTACGCTTCGGTGTTAAAACTCCATGCTGCAGGGTACTTGCTCTACAGCAATGGCGCGCTGAACGATCGCGGTACCACCGGCTACTACTGGAGTAGTAATCAGTTCGTTGCTACCGATGGCTGGAGCCTGAACTTCTACGGTAGCAACAGCGCCGTGGGCACCGGCAATAAGGCGTCCGGCTTTTCGCTCCGTTGCCTAAGAGACTGACAATTTTCACCCTGAGGAGCTTGTGTGTAGGGTTTGTGTGTGTCGAAGGGTGATTTATTTGATTTATTTTGACAATTTAATTTTTTTATTTTGTTATATCCGCGAAGCGGGTCGAATTTTTTTTCAGGAAACACCTATTTAAAAAATGACTTTAAAAGAAATAATAGAAATAGAAAACGCCAATAAAAATAGCATAAACCTTTATAAAGAGGGTATCTTTTGGCGGGTGTATAATCAATCAGCATACTACTTTGTAAAGCATATAAAAGAACTAAAAGCGCTGAAAAAGTTCTATAAAAATGTAAACTGCGAAGTAGTTTATGCAGGTTTTCCTGATACAATTTTATCTCAAATAGAAGCATTAAGTCAATCAAAAGGTTTACAATTTGAGAAATGCGGTGCATTGAGCTTGTCGAAAGGCAATGAAAAACAGTGTAGTATTTCGGGTGTTGATTTTGATAATGGATTTGAAGAGTGGAAGAATAGTATCAAAGTGAGCGCGCCTATTCAAAGCCTTGCCGGCTCTACCTGCCGGACAGGCAGGCAACAGACAGGCAACAAAAATTATGTTTCAAATAATTTACCCGGTAGGATAATTACTTTAAACGACGGTTACAGGAATATTGCAAATATCCAACAGGATGAATTTGATAAAAGAAAGGAGGCAGTTATTGAAAAATTAAAAGGGTATTCTTTGGCAAACCATACCCCAATAGAAGCAATGCAGTTAGTAATGGACTTACAAAAAGAATTAGCAGTTTTTAAGCCCGAGTAAGCATGGTTATGGCTATGCTTAGTGTGCGCATTTATAGTCTGGTTGCCCGCTAATGGTGTAAATACCTTGTGCAGTAGAAAGTTGTAAAGTAAAAAGTTGTAAAGTAGAAAAGAAAGTTATAAAGTGGAAAAGAAAGTTATAAAGTAGAAAAGAAAGTTATAAAGTGGTAAGTTATAAAGTAAAACTTTAAAAAATTTACGAACTTTACAAACTTTACAAACTTTCAAACTTTACAAACTTTACAAACTAATACAGGTTTCTGTTAGCTAAAAAAGATGGTACTATGTCATTTTACATAGTATCACATATAGAGTGGCAACTTTTTGTGTTGATGCTGCAGGGTACTTGAACAACAGCAATGGCGCGCTGAACAATCGCGGTACCAACGGCAACTACTGGAGTAGTAATCAGAACGATGCTACCAATGGCTGGAACCTGAACTTCAACAGTAGCAACAGCAACATGAACAACAACAATAAGGCGTACGGCTTTTCGCTCCGTTGCCTAAGAGACTCTGAAATAACTGCTATAAGCCCTATTTTTTTAAGATAGGGCTTTTTTTTAAAATCAACAACACTTGATTGACCCTTTGTAGGTAATAATACCAACAAAAGCGTAAAATTCCACTTTGCAAACTCTATAACTAAAAGATATGGCATTATATTTTGCTTTACCTGTATATAAAAAAACTTATGACTTGTTGCTTGATTTGTTTGATATGTCATCCAACCTGTCAAAATTGTATAAATATACACTTGGCGGGCGTATTCAAACGGAAGCCATTGAAGTTATTGTGAATATTTATAAGGCAAATTCCAGTGTGGAAAAATTACAATTTATTTCAAAAAGCAGAGAGCATATTGAAATAATTCGTCTAATGATTAGAATTTTACATGATACAAAGCAAATTAGTTTAAAGCGTATGATATTTATTAACAATATAATTGAAGATATAAGCAAGCAATTAGCCGGCTGGCAAAAATACTGCGAAAACAAATGACCAACCTTTCATTAGACCTTTTCAACGCTTATTTTGCAGCTCGTCAAAATAAAAGAAACACTTATAATCAACTCAAATTTGAATATAGTTTTGAAAGTAATTTATTGGCGCTAAACGATGAAATAATAAATAGAAAATATAAGCCATTACCCGAGATGGCTTTTATTGTTAACAAGCCTGTAAAGCGTGAAATATTTGCAGCCGATTTTCGCGACAGGGTGGTGCATCATTTGTTATTTGGATATCTAAATCCAATAATGGAAAAATATTTTATAAACGACTGTTATTCTTGCAGAAAAGGCAAAGGAACTGCTTATGGTATAAATCGTGTAAACAGCTTTATAAGGGCTTGTTCCATGAACTATAAAAAAGATTGCTTTATTTTGAAATTAGATATTCAAGGTTATTTTATGAGCATTAACAGAACTATATTATTTGAATTAATAAATCAAATACTCATTAAAGATAAAGCTAAAAACACTATTTTCCCTTTTGATGAGCAACTTGTGAATTATTTACTCAAGGTAATTATTTTTAATGACCCTGCAAAAAATTGTCGCATAAAAGGCAATAGAGTGAGTTGGAAAGATTTGCCAAAAACTAAAAGTTTGTTTTACGCATCGGATGATTGCGGTCTGCCAATTGGTAACTTAACCAGCCAAATGTTTGGAAATATATATATGACTATTTTCGACAATTTTATAAAACGAAATTTAGGTGTCCGTTATTATGGCAGGTATGTTGACGACTTTGTAATAGTACATCCCGATAAAGAATATTTAAAATCACTTATTCCTCAACTTTCTAACTTTCTATTTTCAACTTTACAACTAAACCTGCATCCAAAGAAAATATATTTACAGCATTACACAAAAGGCGTTATTTTTCTTGGCGCAGTAATAAAACCATACAGGATATATGTTGCCAACCGTACTAAAGGTAATTTTTACACGGCAATAGAAAAGCAAAACAGCATAGTAAAAGAACGAAAGCCAACAAAAGAAGAGCAAGTTGAATTTATCAGCAGTATTAACTCTTATTTGGGAATAATGAAGCATTACAAAACATACAAGTTGAGAAAAAAAATGATAAATAAAAACCTGTCGGCGTGGTGGTGGAATTATATTTACCCCGTGGAATACAAAAAAATTGTTTTGAAAAGAAGGGAAAAAAGATAAAAGGCGATGAGGCGAAAAAAGGATATTAGGATATTGATTGATATTAGGATATTGGGATATTAGGATATTGAGATATTGATTGAAATTTTAAAAAGATATTGATTGATATTAAAAGAAACTGGAAACTGATTGAAATTAAAAAGATATTGATTGATATTGGGATATTGGGAAAAAGTTAAAAGTTAAAAGGCAAAAGGCAAAAGGGAAATAGTAAATACAGAGTTTGAAATTTCTTAGTGCCTGCCTTGCCGGGAGGTTACATATTGCGTATCGGTATTAAATAAAAGGATTAATAATGGTAAGTGTTTTTTCAATAATTTGTTTGTGTTGTAAATCCTCTGTGTATAATGTCTTGCATTTATTCTGCAATGCTGAAGCAAGGATGAGTGAATCCCAAAAAGAGAAACCATATTTTTTTGAAACAAAAAAAGCCTTGTGGATATCTTCCACGCTGATAGTTTTTACTTCACAGTTACTCATTAATCTTTCGCCATGTTCAAAGGATTCCCGTTTGCTTAGCTTAAGTCGTTTTAAACAAGCATATACATTTTCATTGACTACCTGAGTGCTAATAACATGATTGCCGTCAAGAATGGTAAGAGCTCTTTCTCTATACCCATCTATATCGCTAAAAATGTACATAAATACATTGGAATCGACAAATATTCTATCGGTCATACAACTCCTCTCTGCTAAATTTTATCTGAAGCGTTCCAAATCTATACTTGCTGTAAAATTTTTTATTTTCTTCAAGCGAGTATTTCCTTTTTTTGTTTTGTTTAATGGCTTCTGCCGTAATTTCTACCATGCGCCCTACGAAATTAGCAGGCAGATTAAGCAAATAATTATTGCTTTTTGGTACTATAATTTGTCTATACATTGCTTTTTTTTACAAAAATACAAAATATAATGAATAAATAAAACACGTTACATTGAAAATTATATATTGGGATATTGGTTGATATTGATTGAAACTAAAAGAAATTTATTGATATTAAAATGATATTGAGATATTGGGAAATTAGAGATATTAGGTATAATCAGAAGTATATAAAAGAATGAAATTTGAATTTACTCAATTTTACAGTAGTAATGCAAGCGTATTAAAATATTTAGCCAAATTCACATTTCTTAATAATCATTTCTTAATTTTGTTTTTTGAACTTATGTTATTTAATTCCTTTCCTATACAATATAATGAACCTTTATTTCGCCCTCCAAGCGAAGCGGAATCATTGATATTGCAGGTTACTTATGGATGTTCGTGGAATAAATGTGCATTTTGCGAAATGTATTCCTCCAAATCATTTAAAATAAGAAATGAAGAAGAAATTATTAAGGATATTAATTCCACAGCCCATGCATATCAAGGAATTCGCAAAATATTTTTAGCTGACGGTAATCCAATGATATTAGCTACAAAAAAAATACTTCCTATTTTGTATGCAATCAAAAATACTTTTCCTAAAGTTCGGAGAGTATCTACATATGCATTGCCGAGAGATATCCTTTCAAAATCATTGGAAGAATTAAAAACATTACGCGAAGCAGGATTAAATCTTATATATATTGGTATTGAATCGGGCGATGATGAATTGTTGCTAAAAATTAATAAAGGTGAAACGTATAATTCCACTGTTGACGGGCTTTTTAAAGCCAAAGAAGCTGGAATAAAACTTTCTGTAATTATTATTAATGGATTAGGTGGAACGGAATACAGCGATCAACATGCTATTAATTCAGCAAAAATATTAAATGAAATTCAACCTGAATTTGCTTCCGCTCTGGTATTAAGCTTTCCATTCGGTACAGAGCATTTTAAAAAAAGATTTAATGGCAACTTTATTCCTATGAATATCATTGATCTTTTTAAAGAAATGAAAACTTTTATTTCTTATTCTGATTTAAAATCTACAATTTTCAGAAGTAATCATGCTTCAAACTACCTTGTATTAAGCGGTATTTTATCACGCGACAAACAGCAATTCATTGATCAAATTAATAATGCTATCAATAATCCTGAAACAGCAGGGTTAAGGGAGGAATGGCAAAGGGGATTATAAAAAAAGCTGCTCAATAATAGAGCAGCCTTTTCAATCATTTAACCAATAAAAATTAAAATCCCAAATCAAGCATAGCATTTGCTACTTTAAGGAAACCTGCAATGTTAGCGCCTTTAACATAATTCACATAGCCTTCACTGTCTTTCCCATACTTCATACATGAAGAATGAATATTCCTCATAATTTCATGCAACCTTGTATCAACTTCTTCTGCTGACCAGTTCAATTTCATTGAATTCTGGCTCATTTCCAAACCTGATGTTGCTACACCACCTGCATTTGCAGCTTTTCCTGGTGCAAACAATATTTTATTTTCAAGGAATAATTCAATTGCTTCAGGTGTAGAAGGCATATTAGCTCCTTCACAAACACAAATACATCCGTTAGCAATTAATTTTTTTGCATCTTCAGCATCAAGTTCATTTTGAGTTGCGCAAGGCAGAGCTATATCACATTTCACTTCCCATGGTCTTTTTCCTTCATGGAATTCAACTCCATATTCAAAACTATATGGTCTTACGATATCCTGGTTTGAAGCTCTTAATTCAAGCATATAATCTATTTTCTTTCCACTGATACCTTCTGGATCGTATACATAACCGTCTGGTCCGGATATAGTAACAACTTTACCGCCTAATTGGTTAACCTTAAGAGCTGCACCCCATGCCACATTACCAAAACCTGATATAGCAACTGTTTTACCTTTAAAGTTCATACCTTTAGTTTTTAACATTTCTTCAGCAAAATAAACATTGCCAAAACCTGTAGCTTCAGGACGAACCAAGCTACCACCCCAGTTTAAACCTTTTCCTGTAAGCACACCTGTGTGTTCATGGGTTAATCTTTTATACATACCGTATAAATATCCTATTTCTCTTCCGCCAACACCTATGTCGCCTGCAGGAACATCTTCTTCAGGACCAATCATTTTATGCAACTCCATCATAAAACTCTGGCAAAATCTCATGATCTCAGTATTTGATTTCCCCTTAGGGTTGAAGTCTGAGCCACCTTTTGCACCACCCATTGGTAATGAAGTAAGACTATTTTTAAATATTTGTTCAAATCCCAAAAATTTAAGAATACTTAAGTTTACGCTTGGGTGAAAACGTAAGCCTCCTTTATATGGACCTATGGCATTGTTGAATTGTATCCTGTAACCTTTGTTAACATAGATTTTGCCCTTATCGTCAGCCCAAGGAACTTTAAAAATTAATACTCTGTCGGGTTCAACAATTCGGTCAATTATATTTGCTTCTTCGAATTGTGGGTTAGCTTCTACAACATCTACAATAGATTCGAGAACTTCTCTAACTGCTTGTAAAAACTCAACTTCACCAGGATTCTTCTTGGTCAAGTCGTTCATTATTTTGTCAACGTTCATAGCTTTATGTTTTTATAGGTTAAAACTTAATAGATCTATGATGCAAATTTATATATGCTATTTTTCATGACCTAAAAAAACGATTCATATTAAGTACGCATCAGTGATGATATTCCTCAATTATAGTATTGATTAATATCAATCATATATTTAATTTTTTTAAGTAATTTTGTTTAATTATCAAGAATGAAAATATATATTTCAATGACTGATCAGGACAATATTACCTCGCTTATAAAAAACCTTGATGAACGCACTAAAGAACTTAATTGCATTTACCAGGTTGACGAAGTTTTGAATGATTTTGATTCTGAAATTGAAATAGTTCTGAAAAAAATAATTGAAATTATTCCAAATGGCTGGCGATATACAGATATATGCAAAGCCAAAATAGTTTTTGATAATCTTGAAATATTTTCGGAAGGATATAAAGACACGGAGTTAAAACTTACTTCAAAAATTCTTAACAATAAAAAAATTATTGGTGAAATTTCGGTTGTATATATTAAACCGATAAAAACTGAAAAAAGAATATTTGTAAACGAAGAGATATCGCTTTTAAATACTATAGCTTCTAAACTCAGCAATTTCTTTTTATTGAAAAGGATGCGGCAAACCATTAAGGAAATGGAAAGCCAGAATATAACCGTATCTTCCTCAAAAGAGGACGATCTTTATAAGTGGTTAAAAGATTTAAGCTTAACAGAGCAGGAAATTGAAAAATTCACTCATGTCCACATAAAGTTTAAGAAAGGCGAGACCATGTGCAAACAAGGCTCTATCACTTCTTATATTATGTTGCTCAGCGAAGGATTTTCGAAGAATTATCTTGAAGGCATACAGGAAAGAGGATTTAATTTCAGCATAGTAAAACCTTTTGACTTCATCGGACTTTCTTCATTATATGGATCAACAATTTATAATTTTTCCGGCGCTGCTCTTACTCCTTGTACTGTATATATTATTGAAAACACTCTTTTTAAAAATACTCTTTTAAGCAATATCGAATTTGCGCAAAATATTTTTAAGTGGTACTGCAATACAACAGAACGTCACCTGAAACGATTGTCGTGTATTGCAAACAAGCAATCGCATGGAAGAATGGCAGAAATACTTTTGTATTTAAAAGAAGATATTTTCAACAGCAATATCATAAAAGGAAATATTTCCAGAAAAGATATTGCCGAACTTGCAGCATTATCAACAGAAAGCGCCGTAAGAATATTATCGGAATTTAAAAAAGATAATATTATCAATATCATCAATAACAATGATATTGAAATTATTGATGAGAAACTGCTGAAAACAATTAGTATGGCGGGATAAATTGTTATAACCTATATAAATATTGGCTGAGATTTTTAACCATTTTGTTACAAACATAAGTTTTTATCACCTGCTCTTTAAAATCACTCCTTTGTTCTGTTTGCCATCAATCTTTACAATCAATGGTTTTTCAAAATGCAAATGACGGATATATTCATCTTCGTAAACAGCAGGGAAAGACGATAAATATTCAGTATCGTAAAATCCATCATTAATAAATGAATTCACTGTAAAATAACCTATCCCGAAAGATGTAAGGTTTTGGAAGAAGTGTGTTCCCTGGCTTGGATCGATACGGTATTTATCAAGACCTGCCTCCACCATAACGCGTGCTGCCGAAATCTGCGACCACTTTACAGGAATGCCAAGCCATGGGTCGCTTGAACCCCAACGCCCTGGTCCAATTAATATGTAATTTTTTTCTTCACCTATCATTATTTTATTCAGCGCTTCTAATTTTGTTGCTATTACTGGATTCTTGGCTGCATTAAATGATTCGGGTTTTACATAAATTATATCTTTCAGGTTATTGATAACACCATTACCCATTGTTGACGTTGAGTAAATTATTGTTTCATCTCTTGAAACAAAATCGATATCAATGTTGAATTTCTCTGAAGATTCAACAATAGGACGTATCTGCAGAAAACTAAAATCTTTTGGCTCTCCATCTGGAGTATCTAAGTTTACTGCAAATTCTATTTCCACATGGTTATTCATTTCACGCTTTCCGATATCAAGCAATGTTTGTAAAATTTCAGCAAGTGGAAAAACGTTATATTTTAAAACATTTGCAAACGTGATTATTTTTTTTCCTGTATGTTGAAAACCATCACGCAAAACTTGATCTTGAAAATCGTAAGTAGAAACAATATGCTTCAATGAACCGTCTTCTAAAGCATCATCAACTTTCAGTTTTAACAGGTAGCTGCTGTCATCAACTGAAGGTTTGAAACTATATGAATTCAAATTTACAGCATAAAATTCTTTCTGCGTATTTTTCAATGTCATTTCCATGTTGGAAAGTTGAAGTACATTTTTTGGGTATTTCGGGCTGAAACGAATAGATATTCCTCCATCAACTACAGTTTTACCAAGCCCCAAAGCAACGTTAACAACGCCATCTTCAATTTTTTCATGTCCTATAGGATAGAAATTAATTGAGCGGGCTACACCGGAAATATTCGGATAAAATTTTTGTCCGTACGCTTTCCCAACAACTTCCTGAAGAATAACAGCCATCTTTTCTTCATCAATAAGATTTGCAGTGGCGGAAATATATGCTTTACTGTTTTTAAAAAAAACCGAAGCGAATACGCTCTTTATTGCAATCTCAAGCTGTGAAAGGCGTACTGAAGGTTCGTTATCGCTGTTAGGAATCATATAGGTAGAATAAACTCCGGCAAAAGGTTGGTAATGCGAATCTTCGAGCAGGCTGGAAGAACGAACCGCGATAGGTTTTTTAACTACTTCAAGAAAATATTTTAACTGGTCAGTAATCTGTTCGGGCAATTTAGCATAAATGAATGGCATCAGTATATCTTCGTCTTTAATATCTGAAGAGGCAATTTCATAAAGGTTGTTCGATTCCATAAACTCATCATACACATCGGTAGTTAAAACAACAGTTCTTGGAATCGTAATATTTACATTTTCAAATTTATGTATTATTTTATGGTTTTTAATTAAATAATCGGCGAAAGCCAATCCTCTTGCTTTGCCACCAAGCATACCATCACCAAGCCTTGAAAACACTGCGTATTCATCAAAATAACTGGCTATGACTCCTCTTCCTTTATTAATTCTGTAATTTGCAATTGTATCTATGAGATAACTTCTAATTTCATTCACATTATTGAAATCTCTCATGCTTCTTTCCTTGAATAAATCAGCAAGCGGAAATAATGCGCGAGCTTTAAGCCATCGGGTGAAATGATTGTTGCGGACATGGTATTCCAGCGATTTATCTGGAACGCTCATAAGTTTTACCTGAAGGGAATGCAGGTTATTAGCCCTGTCTAACTCTTCTTCTGTTTCAGGATCTTTAAAAACAAAATCACCGAAGCCATAATTTTCTTTAATGTAATTTCGAAGGTCGGCAAGAAGCGTTTTAGAATACTTATTGATAAAACTAGCCCTTATTACAGCCATCACTTCTTTGTTATTTTCATTGGAAGATTGGAGAAGAATAGGCATTTGCCGTACCTCGCTGCGAATGGAATAGCAAAGCTTTATCCCGGCTTCATGGTCAATTTTATTATCTTTTGGAAAAGAAACATCCGAAATAATACCGAGTAAATTATTTTTATATTTTTCAAATAAAAACTTTGCTTCTTCATAAGTTTTAGCCAAAAGTATTTTTGGACGCGCTCTCATCGTCATTGTCTTCTGATGATCGTTTAATCCTTCCGTCATCAATTCATTTCGTTGTTCAAAAATTAATTTATAGATTGTTGGCAAATAACTGGAATAATAACGTATTGAATCTTCTACTAAAAGAATTGCCTGCGCTCCCACCTCATCAATATCATAATCGGCATTCATCTTATCCTCGATCAGCTTGATAATTGCGAGAAGCAGACTGGAATTACCAAGCCATGAAAACACATAATCAATAGAAGAAAGGTCTTCATTTGCAAGCTTCAGCGAAACCTCTTTCGAGAAATGTGTAAGAACAACAATAGGTTTATCGGGATAATTCTTTTTAATTTTATTAGCAAGTTCGAAAGCATCAACCTTCCCAATGTTCAGCATTGTAATTATAAG
>CAINEZ010000645.1 GCA_903847905.1 uncultured Bacteroidota bacterium | reverse complement strand
TATTTTCTTATGTAATCTTTTCTTTTTTATATTTTCCTTCATTATATTTTATTTATACACCACTGATTTGTGCTTTACAATTTTATTCGTCTCCAGTAATAAGGAACCCTCTGCGATTACTTAAAAGGCAGAGGGTCAGCATCCTACTTTGTTGTCCTGTTAGGGGTCGAACCTAAACTCTTCTGATCCAGAATCAGACGTGTTGCCAGTTACACCACAGGACAAAATAATTGAAAGGCAAATGTACAAAAACTTAAATTAAACAGACAAACTTTTTAGTAAATTTTTACTTTTGTTTATTATTAGCTTTGAGAATAATGGAAAACTGGCAGGATAGAACTGAATTGCTTATCGGAAAAGAAAATTTAAAGAAACTAAATTCTTCGCATGTACTTATAGCAGGTTTGGGAGGAGTTGGAGCAATGGCAGCAGAAATGCTTTGCCGTGCAGGTATTGGAAGTCTTACAATTGTTGATTCGGATAAAATTCAGCCAAGCAATCGCAACCGGCAGATACCGGCGCTTTTAAGTAACGAAGGTAAATTCAAAACCGAAGTTGTGGGAAACAGGCTAAAGGATATTAATTCTTCCCTGAATCTCAGAGTGATCAATGAATATATTATAGAAGAAAAAATTCTTGAAGTTCTTTCACTGGCAAATTACGATTATGTAGTTGATGCCATTGATACACTTTCGCCAAAAATTTACCTTATTTTTAATACTCTTAAATTAAATTATAAGCTTATAAGCTCGCTGGGAGCGGGCAGGAAATTTGATCCCGGATTAGTAAAAGTTGCTGATATTTCGGAAACCTACAATTGTAAATTGGCATACTATCTTCGAAAAAAATTACATAAATTAAATGTGTTTTCGGGTTTCAAAGTTATTTTTTCTCCCGAAGAAGTTAGTGAAGGATCGGTTGAAATAATTGAAAAAGAAAAAAATAAAAAATCAAGAGTGGGTACTATTTCATACATGCCTGCAATATTCGGATGCTTTGCCGCTTCAGTGGTGATAAGGGATTTGATTGAATAAATCTTTTACTTATTTTATCTCATCAGTACATTACCAAAAAAATTTATGATTAGGGAAAATAAAAAAATCCCGGTTTCCCGGGATTTTTGAATCTTTTATTAAAGAAAACTATTTCGTCGGCTGCTTATCGGTGCAAGCGCTTTTTATCTTAGTGCCATCCTTTGTAAACTCAGTTGCATAACCTATCTTCTCAATAGCGGCAACCAGTTTATCCTTGTTTTGTTTTTTGGGATCATACTTAATAGTAACGACCTTTGTTCCAAGGTCTGCTACGGCTGAAGAAACGCCATTTTCCTTTATCAGTTCTTTTTCAAGCGTTGCTTTACCATTGGCACAATGAAAAGCCACTTTAATTTTGATTTCGGATGTTTTACTCGTTTGCGCATAAGTGCCGGCAACAAACATTACCAGCAGTGCAAATAAAATGAATTTAATTTTTTTCATATTTTTTTATTTTTTGCAAATTTAATATTAATTTTTATAGTTGTTATGGAAAAATATTTTTGTTCAGTATTTGTCGAGTCGCAGAAAAATATCTGACAAGCAGTTATTTTTCCCACTTGCTCAAATATTTTTATAGCCCTCATAAGAGTATTGTGAGTTTTATCTGCACAAAGCTTTCACCGGCTCCAGTCCCTGATAAGTGCCTTCCTGTATGGCTTTCAGTACCGCTCCTCCTCCTGTGAAAATGTAATACTTAGGATTGTCTAAAGCAACTATGTAAAGTCCTGGTAATAATCTTTTCAATTCCTGCATAGTATCGCCGCCGCCGTAAAGCTTTACAGCTTCAAGGTTTTCATCAATAAGCTGGTCGAGAGCAATAGTGCCTTCATTAAAGAAAGGCGTGTAACCCATTACAGCATTTACAAAAACAGTTTTTGCATTATGGAAAACTTCAAGTACCGATTTTTCAAGAAATGATTCTTTGGCAACATCAAGAACATAATTAAGTTTTGTTCCCTGTTTTATTTTACGGATATCGAGTCTTCTGTGTTGTCCTTCAATTTTTCCATCCATAATATCCGATTCAATAATGTACGGTAATTCGATCAATTTCCCTGGATATTTTTTTGCAAATTCTACAAAGACTTTTGCGTGTTCCATATCTTCTGCTTCAATTCCTTTGATCTCAAACCCATATTTTGCGCACAGATAAGCGTTGTAAATAACTCCGCCAAGCACAAGCTGATCTGCAACTTTAAGAAGCGCATTTAAGGAATCTATCTTGGTATCGAATTTAGCGCCCGCAACCACAGCAACAAAAGGTCGTTCGGGTTTGTAAATCCTGTCTAAGTTCTGAAGCTCTTTTTGCATCAGGAACCCTGCATAAGAAGGCAAATATTTTGTTACGGAAACGGTTGACGCATGAGGTTGCCAAGAACCGAAAGCATCATTCACAAAAATATCCGCAAGCCCTGCAAGTTGATTAGCAAAACGTTCGCACTCCTCGCCTTTGGACTCTTCGCCTGCAAACCATCGTGTATTGGGCAGGTAAATACAATCAATCGTATTCTCTTTCAGGTCTTTTATCATGTGATTGATGGACGTTTCAATACCTATGTACCCTTTTGATTCATATTGATGAAAATCAGGGACGCCAATGGTTATATGCAATTTGCTTTGAAGATAATCAACAATAGGCTGCACGGAAGTATCATCGCTAATATTAATTGTACCGGTTTTTTTATCTTTTGGGCGCCCCACATGTGTCATTAAAATAATTTTGCCGCCTTTGGCAATAATGTAAAAAAGAGTCCCGATAGTGGCATCAATCCTGTATGGATCGTGGATAATTCCTTTTTTTACCACGTTATGATCTACCCGTACAAGCACGGTTTTGCCTTTCAAATCGGCATCCTGCAATAATTTGAAATTTAATTTATCCATATCACTTTTGTTTTTTTATAAGAGGAAATGCTTTCGATTTGCTTTGTTTGTCAGGTTTTGTTGACTGTTTAAGAGATGTTAATGCGCCGAATACCCAACCTTCTTTTGTTTTGCGTTTTACTTTGTACCAAAAATCAATAACATCGTTTGCCGTATCTTTATTTCCCTTTTCAATCACTTCGCATGTATCACCCGTTTGAAATTGCCGGATGCGCACAGCATTCAGGTTTGGAGCTACACGTAAATTTACGTTTGTTCCCTGAATGATTAAAAATTTTGGTTTTGCGTCTTCGATTTTCTTAATTGAATCAGCGACAATTTTAATCGAATCAAGAGAATCATTTTTTGATTTGGCGTTTTTATCTTTTCCGCTGCCGGAACAGGCTGCAAAAAGTAATGCAATGAATAAGATCGCCAGATAATGGAAAAATAATTTTTGTTTTTTCATGGTTTGCAAATTTAATAGGTTTGCCAATATTGTTGTAATTATTCTTTATTAATAACCCTCTATTATTTTCTTTTTAAAAGAAGATAATTTGATCCATTGATCATTTTATTAACTACTTCAAATCCTTCAAGCCCTTCAAAAAATGCAGTAAGGGTTTTATATCCATAAGTTCTGGAATCAAAACTTGGGTCAAGTTTCCTGATATTTGTGCCAATAGTCGAAATGTAAACTAATTCGCTTTCACCTCTTGACATTTCAAAAGCTTTATTTATTATTTCAAGGTTTGCTGTTGGTTTATCATTTTTATTGTTTGTCTTTTTTTCCTGTTTAACTGTTTTATTTTTCTTAATTTCAATAATTGTTTTATCAATATTTTCGCAATAGGTAAAAATCTCACACGATTTTACGAATGCTGAAGGAGTTTTCTTTTCACCTATTCCCATCACAAAAATTCCTTCTTCTCTTATTCTTTTTGCCAGTCCTGTGTAATCGCTGTCGCTCGACACTATGCAAAACCCGTCAACAAAGCCATCGTGCAATATATCCATTGCATCAATTATCAAAGCGCTGTCGGTTGAATTTTTTCCTGTGGTGTACGAAAACTTTTGAATAGGGCTAAATGCAAGCTGGTTTAACAGGTCTTTCCATCCATTCATTTTTGGTGTTGTCCAGTCGCCATAAATTCTTCTTATAGTTACTTTTCCATATTTTGAAGCTTCTTCAAGGCTAAGCCTGAGTAGTTTTGGCTGCGCATTATCTCCATCAACAAGTAATGCTATTTTAGTTAATGTTGTTTCCATTTATTAGATTTTTTATGAGGTGTTATTTGAAATTTATTTTTAAAATTTTTGCAACATCATCGCATAGTAATAAAATAGAACGCTCTTGCCTACCGGCAGGCAGGGATAACGCTGATTATTATGATTTGTTAAGATTTTTTATCAGTATGAATCATCATAACAAATCTGCTATTTATTATGAATTATCTATATTTATCCACTATATCTTTCGATTCTTTCAATCCTAACTTTAACTCGTTATGGACTAAAGCTACTGCTTCAATAAAACTGCCCTTTTTGATGAGTTCAATTATTTTCTTTTCTAATTCTTCACTTATTTTTTCCATTTGTATTTCGATTATATTTTGTTTCTTCCATGTCAAATTTCAATAAACGCGCAGCAATGTTTTGTTTTTCCCACTCATAAAGCAGTTCGTAGGAAGCATACTTTTTATTTTTAAATGCATACATCATTTGCTCGCGGATAACATCAAGGTTTTTCCCAAGCCTGTCAAAAGAAAGTTGCGAAAGAGCTTTTATGTATTTATCTGAATTTTCAACAGTATCCTTATATTGAGGGTGAGTATGATGTGTTTTTTTTAACTCATCAAGGTCATTATTTTTTTTAATCTTTTTCACCCCGACTTTTATTTTCTTTGGCAGAAATTTTTCTTGAGGCTGTTGGGGTAATTCAAAAAGCTGTAGTTGGCGCATGATGTATAATTATTTTTCTCTATATTTTAATATCGGTTTTTGGATTTTTTTCTTTGGCGAAATTCATTTCTCTTTTACGAAGCTCCATCCATATTTTTCCATAAATTCATTCACTTCATCGGTGAAAGATTTTTTTAAATGATGTTCTTCCTGGCTATGAATATAATCTCTTACTGACTGAATATGGCTTTCACTCACTCCCACAACCCAATAATCATCCTGCCACACAAATTTGTTTTCTGTGAGTTTGTTTTGATTTATCCAGAAAGATGATTCTCCTTTGATAAGTTGTGCCACTTTGCTGATGCATTGTTCTTTACCTAATGATATTAAACAATGTGAATGTTCATGCCAGCCATTTACACAATCAAGCCAGATATCCTTTTCCTCAGCATTTTTTTTGATGTGTTGAAAAACTTGCTTTCTCAATTCTTTTGAATTCAGAAATGGCTCCCTGTTTTTTGTAGAGAAAACCATGTGAATGTAAACTCTTACCCAACTCATAATTTTTTATTTATTTTTTTGTGGCTAAAGCCAATTGAATATTTTTTCTTTTATCAGTCAGATGAATCTGACTGCAATAAATGTTTTGAATTTTTCTTTTATTCTATTTATTGCAGCTTGGCTTCAGCCAACTGATAAAAAGATACACTTCCTTGTTTTGCTTTAGCATCATTTTTTTATTTTTCAATTATTTTTATTTCTTTTTCTGTTAACTCGAGTTGATAAATAATTTTATTAACTTTACTTTAGTAATAATTTATTTTCTTTTTAAATTCAAGTTAAAGAAAATCCCACGCCTGTTCTTCATTCCCTTGTATTGCTATAATTGCTTGTTCAATCTGCCTATACTTTTCCCTATTAACCTCAGCACTTTCTTTATAACCCATTTCTTCAGCACTTTTATAAAATTCGTAATAATACTTTTTCATTTCTTTTAATTCTTCGAAAGGTTTTTTCATTAATTTTAATATATTTTCGATTCTTTTTTCTTCGAGTGATTTCATTATAGAAATATATTTATTCTTTTCTGATTTCATTTCCACTAAAAATTTTTATTTATTTTTTTGTGGCTAAAGCCAATTGAATATTTTTTCTTTTATCAGTCAG
>CAINEZ010000644.1 GCA_903847905.1 uncultured Bacteroidota bacterium | reverse complement strand
GGTAGCTACCTGACAGGCAGGCGGCAGGCAGGTTCCAAGGAAAGGAAATAGTCCTTGAAAATATATTTTTTCTTTGATCTCTTGGAGCTTGGAACTTGATATTTGGGGCTTGGATCTTCAAATTTTCAACGATTTATTTTTTTTGTAAATAATTCAGGTTATATCATATTCATTTTACCTACATGTTTTTAACTTTTTTTAACATTCGCGCTTCGCATTCAAATATTTATATTTTGACTAAAATGTTCTTATATTTATCTAATATATTTAACATTTCATTAGAAATTAAATCATAGATGTTGATAAACCAATACCACTTTAAAAAAAATACTAAAAAAAAATAGTTTACTTTGATGTTTTTGTTAAAAAAACAAAGCACACAAAATCAACGTAACTTATTGATAAATAAATACATATAATATGTCGCTAAAACAAAAGACCCTTGATCTTAAGAAGAGGATGCACGAAGCGTTGCAAGGTGGTGGCGTTCAGGCAATTGAGAAACAGGTTGCTATGGGCAAAATGACAGCCAGAGATAGAATTATTGCCATTCTCGACCCGAATTCGTTTCATGAGTACGATTTATTTGTAGAACATTCTGCAAAGGATTTCGACATGGATAAAAAAACGTTACCTGGTGATGGTGTAATAACAGGAACAGGAACAATTAGCGGATATCCTATTTGCATATTTGCACAGGATTTCACAGTCGCCGGAGGCTCATTGGGATTTATGCATGCCCGAAAGATTACCAAGATAATGGATCACGCCCTAAGGCTGAAAATTCCATTAATCGGAATAAATGATTCCGGTGGAGCCCGTATCCAGGAAGGTGTTAACTCATTAGCAGGGTATGGTGATATTTTCTTCAGGAATACTCTGGCATCGGGTGTAATTCCGCAAATATCCGTAATTCTTGGTCCTTGTGCCGGAGGGGCAGTATATTCTCCTGCTCTTACTGATTTTGTTTTTGTTGTGGATAAAATTTCCAAGATGTTCATTACTGGTCCTGAAGTAATAAAAACAGTGCTTGGTGAAGAAATTTCTATGGAAGCTTTAGGCGGAGCAAGGGTTCAGGCAGAAGTGACAGGGAATGCTCATTTCTTTGCTGAAAGCGAAGATGAATGTTTTGAACAGATCAAAAAGCTTGTTTCTTTTATTCCATGGAATAATTCAAAAAAAGCAGAGAACTTTCCTAAGAAAACGCCAAACGCCAAACTATATAAGCTTGAAGATATTTTCCCGACCGATCCTACTCAACCGTATGATGTGCGCAATGTAATAAGATCCGTAGTTGATAACTCAGATTTTTTTGAGATACAAGAACTTTTTGCTCAAAATATCGTTATTGGTTTTGCCAGGCTTAATGGACAAACAATAGGCTTTGTTGCTAATCAGCCTTTAGTTCTGGCAGGTGTACTGGATGTGGACTCTTCTGACAAGGCCGCCCGGTTTATTCGTTATTGCGATGCTTTTAATATTCCTCTTGTTACGCTTGTTGACCTGCCAGGATACCTGCCGGGTGTAGATCAGGAGCATGCAGGAGTTATAAGGCATGGAGCAAAAGTTTTATATTCTTATTCGGAAGCAACTGTTCCTAAGATCACGGTTATTTTACGTAAGGCTTATGGCGGCGGATACATTGCAATGTGTTCGCGACATCTGAAAGCTGACTTTGTTTTTGCATGGCCTACTGCTGAAATTGCCGTTATGGGACCCGAAGGAGCTGCAAACATTATTTTCCGCAGCGAAATAGCAGCTTCTGAAAATCCTAACGAAACACGTAAACAGAAAGTAAAAGAATATAAGAAGAAATTTGCCAATCCTTATGTGGCAGCAGCCTACGGGTATATTGACGCAGTAATAGACCCGAATGAAACCAGGAGATTCCTTATTCATGCTATAGATGTTTCTACCAGTAAAGACGAAACAAGACCTTCAAAAAAACATGGTATTCCACCGTTTTGATTAGCGTTTTTATATGAACTACAATTTTTTTATTAAATTTCAGGTTTAATTTTTACTCTGATAAATGATAATTATGGAAAACGAAAAAGAGCAGAAAGAAGAAAAACAAGAATTTCATAAGTTTACCCTTGACGGAGATACTTACAAAACCCTATTAACTAAAAAATGGCTTGCTCATAAACCATATATTGAGAATGACCCAAGCCAGATAAAATCCTTTATCCCAGGAACAATAATAAAGGTATTTGTTAAAGAAGGGCAAAAAGTTAAAATGGGAGAAAATCTTCTTACGCTTGAGGCAATGAAAATGCACAACCTGATACTTTCCCCTGTAATTGGAAAGATCAAAAAAATACATGTAACCGCGGGAGATAAAGTTGCAAACAAACAGGTGC
>CAINEZ010000643.1 GCA_903847905.1 uncultured Bacteroidota bacterium | reverse complement strand
TTGGTAGTTATTCAATTTAAAATTTGGGGTTTATAATAACGTAAAATATTAATAAAAAAAATATGAAAAAAATAATTATTATAAGCTTAATGCTTTTAGCTGGCTTAGCAGCAAAATCGCAAACACCACATTATACATATAGCTATGATAATAATGGAAATCGCGTAAAACGTGAGTTTATACCATTTAAAACAACTAAAGATACAGCTGCAACAGACAGTAACAGCACGGCAAATATAACAGATAGTACAGCTACAAACCAAAACACTACTCAACAGCAACAGTATGAAGCTATGCTTAATGAACAAAAAATAACGGTTTATCCAAACCCCACAAAAGGGGAACTGCAAATAGATATTACAAATTTTGTAATAGGCGGTAAAGGATTTATATATGTTACAGATATGCAAGGGCGAGTAATCTGTAGAAATGAAAATATAAATTCCACAAATATTTTAAATCTTTCTTCAGTAGTAAATGGAGAATATATTTTAAAAATTGAATTAAACAAAGCTTCTAAAGAGTGGGTAATTATGAAAGAATAAGTACTTTTTAAAAATTTTATTGTTCATATTTTATTGTTCATATTTCAGTGACTTTTTACCCTTTATCTCTAAAGGAAAATCGCTGAAAACCAGACACTTTTTAGAGTTAGTGTAAATCTGATCTTCACTTATATTTCTATGAGTGGACTTACCAATACTAAATACAAATCATTTTTTTCTGCAATAGAATGAAATATTTTCTGTAATTTAGTGTTTCCTTATGATATAAGATATAAATGAAAAGGATTATTTCAATATTTTTTCTTGTTTGTTTTTTTACTTTTAATGTGTTTGCAACACACATGAGAGCCGGAGAGATATCATACAGATGTCCTAATCCAATTACTGCTCCTCTTACATACGAGATTACTATTGTAACTTATACTTATACTCCAAGTTTAGCTGACAGACCTCAATATGACAATTTTAAATGGGGAGATGGAACAACTTCAACAATTTATAGAATTGATAGTGCCACTATACCACATACACAAATTAGAAGGAACCTATATGTCGGACAGCATACATATCCCGGTCCGGATACTTATGTTATTTCTCTTGAAGATCCTAATAGAAACGGGGGAATAAAAAATATTCCAAATTCTATTAATACGCCTTTTTACATACAAACTACTCTTGTAATAAATCCTTTTCTAGGTCCGAACAATTCCCCTGTATTAACTAATCCTCCAATTGATAATGGATGTGTTTATGTTCCGTTTATTCATAACCCAGGCGCATACGATGTTGACGGCGACAGCTTATCATACAAACTTATCAAATGTAAAGGAGAAGGCAGTCTTGACATTCCCGGTTACACTTTCCCTACAGCCAGCCATTCTTTAAGCATAAATCCATATACTGGCGAACTTATATGGGACAGCCCCGTTCAAATTGGCGAATACAATATCGCTATTCTTATTCAGGAATGGCGGTTTGGTCAACTTATAGGAACTATGACAAGGGATATGCAAATTAATATTGAATCCTGCAACAACCATCCGCCTATAATAGCTAACATCCTCGATACCTGTGTAACTGCTGGATCTATACTGAATATTGATGTAACTGCAACAGATCCAGATATCGGAGATGTGATTACTCTTACCGCAACAGGCGGTCCTTTTATGGTTAATAGTCCTGCAACATTTAATGCTGCTATTCATCATGATACTGTTACGTCAATGTTTACATGGCAGACAGAATGCAGTCATGTTCAAAAACAACCTTATCAGGTAACCTTTAAAGCAATAGATAATTCAAGCCCTGTAAATCTTATTGATTTTGAAACTTTGATGATAACAGTTGTAGCGCCTGCTCCGCAAAATCTTACTGCTAATCCTGTCGGTAATAATATCCATCTTGAATGGAATATAAGCCCCTGCCCGAATGCGATAGGTTACAAAATATATCGAAGAACTGGATTTTACGGATATATTCACGGATATTGCGAGACAGGTGTTCCCGCTTATACAGGCTATGTGGAAATAGCTGCAATAAATGGCATTAATGATACATCTTTTACTGATACCAATAACGGGACTGGATTAATCCACGGCATTGATTACTGTTATATAGTAATTGCATATTTTGACGATGGAGCGGAAAGCTATGCCTCTTACGAAGCATGTACTACGCTTATTAAAGATGTGCCTATCATTACTAATGTAAGCGTTAATTTTACTAATTCAGCAAATGGTTCAATATATATTGCATGGTCAAAGCCAACGGAATTAGATACTACACAAGCAACCGGCCCATATAAATACCTCATTTATCATTCAAATGACCAACCGGGTAATAATTTTATACTTACTGATTCATTGAATGGTCTGAATGATACTACTTATGTTGATACATTGATAAATACTGTTGCAACCCCATGGTCATATCGCATTGACCTTTGGAACGATACTCCCGGTGACCGTTTTCTTATAGGCCCCACTCAGAAAGCTTCGTCAATTTATCTTACTCTTACACCTTCTGATAATCAGTTGTTGCTTAATTTTACCCCTAATGTCCCCTGGATAAATGATACTTTTATTGTTTATAGAAAGAACTATCTGGCTATTTTTGACTCAATAGGATATTCAACAACCAATCAATATACTGATCTAAGCTTGGCGAATGGTGTTTTGTATTGTTATAAAGTTAGAAGTTCCGGTCATTATTTTGCGCAAGGAATAATTGACCCGATAATTAATTATTCACAGGAAACCTGTGGAATACCTGTTGATAATACTCCTCCTTGCCCGCCTTATTTGTTAGTGCTTCCCGATTGCGGCAAAATTGAAAATGATTTGACATGGAACAATCCTAATCATTCCTGCGCAAATGATGTTATATCCTATCATATTTATTATTCCCATACAAATAGTGGAGATATGGAATTGCTTTCTACTCTGAACGATCCGGATGATACTACTTTTACACATCAGAATCTTAATTCCATTGCAGGATGTTATGCAGTTACAGCGGTAGATTCCTTTTTGAATGAAAGTGTCTTTAGCAACATTGTTTGCCTTGATATCGACAGTTGTGATATTTATTCCCTGCCTAATGTTTTTACACCTGATGGTGATGGATATAATGATTATTTTATTCCGTTCCCCTATCATTTTGTTGAAAAAATTAAACTTCAAATTTTCAATCGCTGGGGTAAGCTGGTATTTACTTCTGATAATCCTGATATCAATTGGAACGGGAAAGATAAATATACAAATACAGATTGTAGTGAAGGAGTTTATTTTTATGTTTGCGATGTATATGAAATTCGACTTACCGGTTTAAAAAAGAGAACTATTCACGGAATTATTCATCTATACAGAAATCAGAAATAAAAATATGTTTACAGGTATTATTGAA
>CAINEZ010000642.1 GCA_903847905.1 uncultured Bacteroidota bacterium | reverse complement strand
TAAATTTTATTTTTAAATTTATAAGCGCTGATCCAAATAGGTAAAAGTATATGCTTAAATGTAATATCATTATAAGAAGTCTTAACTGAATATACACGTTGTTCATCACCGCCAATATTGCACTTTACAGACTGTGTAATAAAATTATCCATAATTGTTTTCGCTTTATCAAACCCGGCTTTAACATCTACCTGGTAGCTTTCCGTTCTGAAACCGCTGAGGAATTTATCATCATAAGGTGAAAGATTTTTCAGGTCCCATGGTTCAAGTTTTTTAGCATATTTTAGTGGTAAAGAAGTGCTGGCAATAACTAGAACATCATCAAACGAATTATTTACATTGCCTGAAACAGGCGTCCACCGTACTTTTCTGACTTCACGTGTATTTGTAACACTTTTACCATTTTCAGTAGTTGTATAAGTTTCTGTTACATAATAATAAGTTCCACGCGCTCCTGTGTATGAACTCGAAGTATTTGAATCGTAAGTCCAGTAAGGAATATAAATTCCATTGAATTTATCGGCGCTGGTAACACATTTTTTAAGGGCGGTTGGAGCGAACCATAATTTTTTTAGCCATTTCAGGAATAATTCAAAACCCTGCTTCTGATTAATTATAAAGGGAAGCAGAGATTTTGGTTTCAGAACACTGCTCGTACTGCCGCTGCTAACAACAAGGCTGGTTCCGCAAAAGGGGCAAAGGTCTGAAGTAATATTAGGTCTTAGCGTTGTGGATGCTCCGCAACTTGTACATTTTACAGTAACAATGGATTGTTTTTCTTCAGAATCAAATTTATCTGCGATAAAGCTGTTGAAATCGACTTCTTCAATCTTTTTAGGTGATTTTTCTATTTCATTTAAAGCCCCGCAATATTCGCATGTAAGAGAAGTTGACCCTGGTAAGAACTTCATAAAAGCACCGCATTCTTTGCATTTTAGTTGTTGATTAGTGGCTGTTTCCTTAACATTTTCTTCCATATTACTTTTTAAGTTTAATGAAATTATTTTAGTGTTATGTTAATCCTGATATATCGTTTTAAGATTGCTTCGGTCGCCTGCCTTGTCGGTAGGCAGGTTCCTCCTCGCAATGACGTCATTGCGAAGCCGACGAAGGAGGATTAAGCAATCTATTGCGTCATTTGATTCTTAACTTAACATTAGTATTATAAACAAATGCCCGCACTTTTATAAAATGCAGGCATCTTAATATTGTTATGAATTATTGTTGCGGAATTTTAGGTGGAAGTGGTGGTGGCGCTTGTCCGAAAAGTTTTGCAACTTCAGGAACCTGGCCTGCAGCAGTCCATGCAGCCATTCCATTTTTCCATACCATAGTGTCTTTTGTAAGCTGATTGTTTTGTATCATCTGATTTAACTGTTGTTCGCTAAAAGGACCTGTCTGTTGTCCTTTCACTGCAACAAAATATTGATTTAATGGGGGCGGAGTTGCTTGTTGTTGGTTTATATTTTGATTCATGTTCTGCCCCATCTGGTTTGCCATCGCAAAGCCCATTCCCATGCCAATTCCGGCGCTTGCGCTTCCGCCTGGATTCTTTGCAGCTTCTTCGATTCCTACTGCCGTCTGATATTGCGTAAATGCATTAAGGTTGCCAATTACACCCATGCTGGTACGTTTGTCCATAGCTTCTTCAACTGCAGGTGGAAGAGAAATGTTTTCAACAAGAAATTTTGTAAGGTCAATTCCATATTCAAGAAATTCAGGACTAATTTTATCATATACAAATTTTGAAAGTTCATCATAATTTGATGCAAGATCAAGAACAGGTATCTTACTGCTTCCAAGAATATCAGTGAAACGGGTTATTGTAATATTTTTTAACTGTTCGGTAATTTTTTCGGTGGTAAAAGAACCATCGGTGCCTGCAATTTCTTTAATGAACTTCACAGGATCTTTGATTTTCATTGCATAGTTCCCGAAAGCCCTGATGCGTACCACTCCAAATTCTGTATCGCGCATCATGATAGGGTTTTTTGTGCCCCATTTCTGATCTGTAAAATTCTTGGTATTGCAGAAATATACTTCCGCTTTGAACGGGCTGTGGAAACCATATTTCCATCCTTTAAGAGTTGTAAGTATGGGAATGTTCTGAGTTTCCAGGGTGTACATACCGGGCTGAAAAACATCAGCTATCTGCCCTTCATTAATAAAAACTGCAACCTGTGATTCTCTCACAACTAATTTTGCGCCGTATTTAATTTCGTTGTCTTTTCTTTCGAAACGATGAATCATCGTATCACT
>CAINEZ010000641.1 GCA_903847905.1 uncultured Bacteroidota bacterium | reverse complement strand
TTATGGGCAAAATCCATGAAAAAAATATCAACATCAACAGGAAAGTTCTTGCAGATCTGGCAATGAACAACCCAGAAGCTTTTAAAGCTATTGTTGAAGCCGTAAAGTAAAATATTTATTTTATTAACGATGGAGGGAGTCTTAACGGTTCCCTTTTTTTATAAATTTGTATAAACAAATTCTTATCTTGAATCTTACATCCGAAGATAAACTTATTCTGTCAGGATCAAAATTGCATCTTACTGAAAACGATATTCAGCAAATGGAAGATTTGATTTCCTCGGTTACGAATTGGAAAAGGTTTACGGATATGGCTATTCAAAATGGTGTAGGACCATCAACCCATAAAAACTTCTCTTTAGTAAATAATCTCAATTTAATTCCTGAAAAATCTTTATCAAGATTAAAGCAAACTTATTACAGGTCGCTTAGTCGTAATATGATCTTATATGAGTATTTCCGAAATGCAGTTGATGTATTTTCAAAAGAGGGCATTACTGTAATTGCTTTAAAAGGAATTTTTCTTGCTGAAATAATATATCAGGATATTGGCTTGCGCCAGATGAGTGATATCGATTTGTTGATAAGGAAAGAAGATATTGAAAAATGCAGGAAGTTGTTGCTCGATATGGGATACAAATATACAGAGTTTTATAAATCAGATTTTATCAAAGAATTTGATAATAAAAAACATTTACCACCATTAATTTTAAATGGGGTTTCAATTGAATTACATTCAAAGATTCATCTCGACGCCCTTGGTTTTTCTGTAAATATTGATGATTATTGGAAAAGATCTCAACAGGTAATGCTTTCAAACATATCGGTTCATTCTTTATCAATAGAAGACCTTATTCAACATTTATGCCTTCATCTTAATGAACATTTTAATGAAGGAAATCCCCAATTGTCTTCTTTTGTAGATATTTCAGAAGTAATAAAGAAATACAGCTCTAAAATTAATTGGGATTTTCTTCTGGAATCATGCAATTTATATAATTGCAGCAATATTGTTTTTAAATATTTATTATTAATTGAAAAATATTTTCATATTGTAATTCCTGGTTGCATTTTGCAAAAAGTAAACGCAAATATTGACTTGAGAACTGAAAAATTATTTATCTATTATCTTCAAAATTTTCGAAAGAATGCACCATTGGGAATTGTAAACATGAACATCGAAGCCTTCAGCAATATCAGGGGTTTTAAAAATAAAACAATTTATTTGTTTAATGATTTTTTTCCATCCAGAACATTTATGTATCGGAGATATGGGATAAGGAAAAATTATTTACTTTTCTGGTACTACATTATTCGATTGAAGACAGGATTATACCAGCTATTCTTACAAATTATCAGGCAAATTATTCCTTACTCAAAATCTCGGAAAAACTGAAATTAAATTGTCTTGCTGGTTTCATACATTCTAAAATATTTACCTTTCATTTCCATCAGTTGTTCATGGTTACCGCTTTCAACAACTTTCCCATTGTCTAAAACATAAATAATATCAACCCACTTAATGGTTGAGAAACGGTGGCTGATTATAAGTACTGTTTTATCTTTTGCCAATAATTTCAGGTTATGCAAAATATGCAATTCCGTTTCTGCATCCAAAGCACTTGAGGGTTCGTCCATATATAAAATCGAAGCATCACGATAAAAGGCTTTTGCAATAGCTAATTTTTGCCACTGACCTATGCTGAGCTCCTCCCCTTTTTCAAACAAATTTCCAAGCATATTTTCGTAACCAGAAGGAAGTTTTTCGAGTATATCATCAATACCTGCATTCTTTGCCGCTTGTTTTATATTTGATATTGTAGCTGGTTTGTAAATATTTCCTAAAAATATATTTTCCGCAGCAGTCATATTATATAAAGCGAAATCCTGAAATACAGCGGTAATTTGTTTCCTTATTTCTTCAGGATTTATAATAGAAATGTCGTTATCATCAAAAAGAATTCGTCCATTGTCTGGTAAATAAAAACCACATAATAATTTTACAAGAGTAGTTTTTCCGGAACCATTTTTACCAACAAGAGCAACAGTTTTTCCGGCAGGTATTTCAATTGAAATTGAATCAAGCGCCTTTCGCTGACTTGAGGGATATTTAAAACTAACATTTTCAATAAATATTCCTTTTTGCAACACACCAATTGTGCCTTCTGTTCGTGGAATTTGACGAAGTGAAGGCAAATGTAAAAAATTAAAAAATTCATTCAGAAAAACATTGTCTTCAAAAAGTCCGGCAACAGATAAGAAAAGATCTTTCATTACAAAAAATCCTCTCTGGAAAATAAGAAAAAATAAAACTACAGTGCCTATTGAAAGGCCATTAACAGCAAGGTAAGAAACATATCCAAAAGAAAAAAAGATTATTGCTACTGCAAAGGTCTGCGCAAAAACGTCAGCAAATGCTTGCTTGCGAAGCAATGAATTTTTTTGATGATGTAAATATTTCTGGATGTTATCAAATCTGCTTGTAAAAAAACTTTCAAGATTAAAAAGCCGGAGTTCTTTAGCAAATGGCAATCCGGTAAGAATACGGTTATAATAATACGATTCCCTTTCTTTCTGACTGTTCGCTTTATTCATTTTGAATAACTTGTCAGAATACTTTATTCGTAACCAAAATCCGGGTATAACAGCTATTAAAATAAGAAAAAATACAGCCCAATGTATTGTAAATAGCATAACTGCAATAAAAAGCCAGGATGCCACAGATTGAACAACAGCAAGACTTTCATTAACCATTTTCATCGGTCTGAAACTTGCTTCCTGCACGGCGCGGTGAATTTTATCCTGTTGTTTTGCATCTTCAAGATAAGCCATGTCAAGAGAAGAATATTTTTTATGCAACAAGCTATATATATACAGTGAAACTGATTGAGAAAGCCTTTCGCGGCTTTCACTCCCAATAATAGAAATTATTGACTGTACAAGAAAGACAAATCCCGTAGCCGTAATAATTACTCCTATTGCTTTATAAGCATCCATTTTATCAGAGTATGCGTTAATGCTGGAAATAGCATCAATAAGCCATTTTACAAGGTAAATAATTACAAAAGGTAAAATACCCTGAAAAAAAGAAATTAAAATATTAATTAAAATAAGTCGCCTTGAATTACGACTAATAAAAAACAAACTATGAAATACGTTTTTAATAACAGTTTTCGTCTTTTTAACTTTTAGTATTAACCAAAGTATAATCATTATGAAAGGAGTTATGATTTTAGAGAAATATGCTATAACCCAACCAATTTTTTTATAATAATTACTTTCAAGATTTTTATGCTTATCATTATGTAAATGCGAAACAACTTTTCCAATAAGGTTTTCTTCAGTAAACATTGGATCTTTCTTTTTGCATGAGTCACCTTTTGCAATAAAATATGTTTTGTTGTTTTGTAAAATAATTTTTAACAAACGATGCGTAACCCATTTATTGTCGACTTTAAAAACCACAATATTTCCAATTCTTAATTCATCAGCCCGACATTTTTTGACAGTGATAATTTCTCCATTTTTAAAAAAAGGGAACATACTGTAACCACCTGCTTTGAGTTTTACAAGCTGATTGGAGCCAAGCAACTCATCGGTTAAATCATGCAACTCCGTATACAAATCGTCAAACTGCATAAGTTTTTATGTAATTAACAATTTTTTCATCTGGCAAAAAACCAACTTCATAAACCGGCAAATATGAGCAAAGTTCGGAAAGAAATTCAAGATGATGTTCAATAAACCTGTTGTTGTATCCATGTTGAATACAAAATGCCATTATTCTTGAAACAGCTTTTGCTCCATTAAGTCTGGCAACAATATTATCAGGTGCGTGATAAATAAGGTTTATAGAATTCAGTAGCGTTTTTTTAGAAATATCAGTATAAAACATTGGAGTGTTGTACATAAAATAATCAGCATTTTCTTTACGGATAATAAGCCTGTCATCATTTATAATGCGGTTACCCGATTTTTGCCACAGGTAGGCCATTGTGGTTTTCCCTGCACCTGAAAATCCGGTAAAAATTCTTCCTTTTTCACCATCAAAAACTCCGGAAGCATGAATCATTATTGCATTATATTTTACAGTAAGATAATAAAATACCAACGGTCCCATAGGATAAGAAAGGGGATATACAACATTATTCTCTTCGTGTGAATTTTTATATATAATCCATTCGCTAAAATTTTTATTTAGCAATGCGATTTGCTGAATTTCGTTATCTGCTCTCTGATTGTAAACAATAAATTTATATGATTGTTCGTGCTGGTATATCGAAAAATATTTTTGTTGTTGATCTTTTGCTTCAAAGAGCAAATTTTCATCATTCATTAATTCAGGAGGTATACCGTTTATAGTATTAATTAATAAATCTATAGATTTAGAATCGTTAGTTAAAACAAAGGGCAAGAAACTTTCTTCCAGCGCAATATTATCAGCCTTTTCAGATTGCAGTCTGATATTAAATCCAGCTATACAAATAATTTTTGAGTTCAAAATTTTATATAATTAAATATCTACCATAAGTTTGTTTACCCTTTCAAGAAATTCCGATAAATCATTCCTTGCAGTATCTTCATCTACATCAAACTCCGATACCAGAATATTTACAATGTCATCCATGTTTTTTTTACCGTCAATATTATCCCATATAAAGCATCCAACTTCATTAAGAGTAAATATTTCATTCATATCTGCCACTTTATTTTTTACAGGAACCAGTATGAGTTCTCCTCCTACATTTCTCGTGGAAAAAAGAGATTTTTTATTAAATATTTCAATTATATTCATAATAGTTTTTTTGTAAAAATATAAAAAAGTCCCTGTTTTATTGAGTTTTTTTTTAATATTATTAATTATTGTCTGTATGGGGTTAAAGTGTTTGCTTCGATCCACCAACTTGGCAGGTGTTTTCTCTGGGACTTGTACAACCCTGCTCTGTGCAGGCAGCTCATATAAAAAAGGAATCCGCGCACACACTGACAAATATATATGATGACTTGCAAAGTTAAGCAGCCCATTATAAAATAATAAAAATGTAGTAATACCATTACTCAATAAGTTTTAGTCTATGGTTAATTTTGTATAATGCCGAAATAGTAGCTGTTATAGGACATCCGTTGGTTGACGGATTGGACTTCTATTACAGATGCAGCATCGGTATAAAAATTGCCCAAACTATCTTTGTTCATTTCCGACAAGTTCCATCATTTTTTTAGTAAAAAAAAAGTCCTCAATTACGAGGACTTTTTTATTTAGTAAACAATCAGCGTTATTTAAACGGGTTGATGCTAAAGTGATCCGTTGACATGGATTCATCTTTGTCTCCCGGAGGCGACATCATTACCAT
>CAINEZ010000640.1 GCA_903847905.1 uncultured Bacteroidota bacterium | reverse complement strand
TAATTAGTATTGGTAAAAGATTGAGTAATATCTTGATTATTAGCCCATGCTTTATATTGCCCATTTATATATGCTTTTGCTGATATATTTATATTCTTTACAAATGATACCATATTAAATACTGAGGCAGGGAATGTGTTTTGGGGTGTATACTCATCATTATTATTGTTTTTTACATCAAGTGCATGACCTGTTTGATTATATATCCAAAATCCATTTGAAATATTATTTATACTAAAAAATTGTGCCCATACATTAGTATTATTATATTTTATAACAATAAAAATAGTCATTGAAGATGTATTAATATTCGAAATTGTATCACCCTGTAGCCAATCATCAGTACCATCAAACCTAATGACAGGTTTGTTATTTAAGACAGTTACGCTATCAATTTTCACAGGTTGTTTCAAAGGAGTATTTTGTATTGCATTATTTCCATTTCCGGAACAATCATTCCATTGAGTAACCAATGAGTCATTAAGAGTAAAGACAGAATCAGCTTTTAACCATAACTTCAATTCAGTAACAAATGATGGTGAAAATATAGTAAATGAATGAACATCCGAAACTGATGGATCTCCGCAAATACCATAAGCTGTTACACGCCAGTAATAGGTTTGCGGAACAATAATATTTTGCTGCGTAAAAGTTGCAGAGAGACCGGTTACAGAAATAACGCCGCTTGCAAATAGCGGATCGTTGGAATATTCAAGTGCATAAGAAGAAGCCCCTGAAGACTGGTTCCATGCAAAATTTATGATATGGTCTGATGTAACTAAGCTATCAACAGGAAGGTATAGGGTAAAAGGTATAGGGGCAGGGGCGGTAGCCACTACAGTTATTGGTTTAATTAGAGTATCGGCACATCCGCTATCGGTGGTAACAGCAAGAGAAACATTAAAATTTCCGGCAATATTATATGTATGCTGAGGATTAGTATTACTTGAATGTATTGTTCCATCGCCAAAATCCCAGTTCCAATTTATTATGTTGCCTTCGGCAGAAGCGCTTTGGTCGGTAAATATAAAAGGATGATTAATACATGCTGTTGAAACGGAGAAAGAAGGAATGGGGGAATGGGGGATATGTATAACGCTATCTTTATAATTGCTGCATGAGCCATCGGTTACGGTAAGCCGCATAGTGTAATCGCCGCCGCCCGAATAAATGTGTGAAGGGTTTTGAAAAGAGGATGTTTGCCCATCGCCAAAATCCCATAGCCATGTATCGCCAACAGGCGTTGAAGTATTATTAAACTGAGTGGCGCTGCCAGAACAAGCTATGGTATAATTGAAATTTACAACAGGGGCGGTACCTACAATGGTAACATTAATAGTATCGCTTGCTACGCAATTATTTATGTCTGTAACGGTAACGGAATAAGCGCCTGAAGTTGTAATTGCAATAATTGGCGCGCTTGCTGATGTTGACCAATTATATGTTAAACCCGACGGCAGGGGTATGGGTGCAACAAGCCCGATGGTATTACCTACGCATAAATTAACATCTGGTCCAAGGCTGGCGGTAGTTGGGAAATCGTCTTCGGTTACGGATATAATATTTGAGACGGCAGTGCATGAACCTGCATCGGTAACGATAACTGAGTAATTACCGGGTGTATTTATTATAGCGGTTGACGTTGTTTGCCCGTTAGACCATAAGTAAGTATAACTTCCGCTTAAACCAGTTGAAAGTAATACGCTGTTTCCTGAACAAAATAGCGTGTCATGTAAAATGATTTTTGGGGGATAATTAACAACAATAGTGTCATAAGAATATGCTCCGAAAAAATTCATTGCTTTTACTGAAATTGTGTCTGATGTATTAACAGAAATAGTTTGAGTGGTTTCACCTGTTGACCATTCGAAATTTGTAAACTGGTTGCCTGCATCTAAGCTTGTATTGCAAAAACCATTTACATTAATATCGGTACCTAACGAAACGGAACCGCCATATTTATTACTGAGATAATTTTCAACAGCTTGTCTTGAACTATCTGGCAATGCCTGATTGTAAACAATTATTTCTGCAATGTCACCATTAAATGGGACTTGGTAGGGGTGACTATAATCTCCTATTATATAATTATTATTAGTAAAAGATTGAGTAATATCTTGATAGTTAGCCCATGTTTTATATTGCCCATTTATATATGCTTTTGCTGATATATTTATATTCTTTACAAATGATACCATATTAAATACCGAGGCAGGGAATGTGTTTGGGGATGTATACTCATCATTATTATTATTTTTCACATCAAGCGTATGTTCTGTTTGATTGTATATCCAAAATCCATTTGAAAGATTATTTATACTAAAAAATTGTGCCCATACATTAGTATTATTATATTTTACAACGATAAAAATAGTCATTGAAGAAGTATTAATATTCGGAATTGTAGTACCCTGTAGCCAATCATCAGTACCAT
>CAINEZ010000639.1 GCA_903847905.1 uncultured Bacteroidota bacterium | reverse complement strand
TTCCATTTGTTCCATTACTTCCGGTTGCGCCTGTGGCTCCTGTTACTCCATTCGAACCGTTTGTTCCTGCTGCACCCGTTGCGCCTTGTAGTCCGGTTGGTCCATTTGCCCCAACGAGCGCCCATTTACCGCCATCCCAATAGTAAAATCCTGCAGGAGATAATTGCGTACCATCGTTATATACAAGAAGGCTGGTTACTCCAGTGCCTGCTATGGGGCTAAAGCTGCCTATGCTTGTAAGCGTTACACGTGGAATCAAAACGCCCTGCGTAGAGCTGCTAATATCCAATATAGCGCAATCAGCGGCAACGGCTTCATTAGTGTTTATAGATACACCTGCCTGCGAAAAGGCTAAACTTATTGTTAGAATATTTGCTATCAGAAATATAAATATTCTTTTCATATTCATTGATATTTATTGATATTACTTTACTATTTCCCTTATGCCTTTTCACTTTTGCCTTTTTTCATTGTTATTCAATCATTCAGTCATTCTTAATTCACAAATCTAAAAATCTAAAATAAAAGTTGTCATTCACTTCATGTTGTTTATTGTCCAATAATTTCACGAATTTTCACGAAAAATATTAATTGTTTATTCATTGTCCGACTACTGATTACTGTTTACCATTTACTGACTACCTTTTATTTTAACTTTATTTCTTAGCTTCCACGCCTAATTGTTGTTTTATTTTCAGGTTTAATGACCAAGAGAAATCCAATAGATAAAAGAATCCGCTGGTGTAACATCTATTCCAATCTTCCAATAATCTCCTTTTCTAACAGGGCATGTTCCAGCGCCTCGTCTATCGCCAGGATTATTAGTACCAGCTACATATAAGCGGCGAGTAGTTGGTGGGGTTGAGTTGTCTGTATAGATGGAAACTGTGCCGTCAAGTATATGAATAACGATGAATCCATCAGATGCAGCCTGATAAACAGTATTAATTGCTTTGGTTTCCCATGCCCCAAACATTTGTACCGTACCTGCTACATCCAAAGTTGCACCTGGACTCGTTGTTCCAATGCCGACATTACCGGCTGGAATGATAACATTTCCATAAAGCACATTGTCACATAAATATGCTGATGTTGCCGGAGTGAATGCGCTTGTCCAACGGGCAATGCCTTTGCTGACGCGAAACTCATCAATCCATCCATCTATTGCATAACCACCATTCCATGCACCAATCTGTATTCCAGCCGCAAGATTGTCAATAGCAGTGGCATTCGTACTCATGCTATGGGCTACGCCATTAATGAAACCCCAAAATTGTGATCCATTTCTAACGACAGCTATGTGATTCCAAGCGCCAATTGTAATGTCGCCTGTCACATCAGCATAGCAATTGATAACTGATGAGCCTGCTTTTTGGTACCTAAAATGTATAAGCAACTGGCTATTGTAATAGTATAGAGTTAACCAAACGTAGTTACTCGCATCAACATATTGTGAGTAAAGCGCATCAAAATCGTTTTGTGAACTTGGAAGTATATCTGGATTGTACTGGCATTCTATTGTGAAATCGCCCGAGCCAAAATTCCAGTCATCATTGTCAGCAAGAGACAGATAATCACCTGCGCCATCGAAAAGCCCGCTTGCGCCGCCAAATTTTGATTGAGCAACATCAATCTGTGCATTTCCATTGGCAGTTACAGTTTTACCTGTTTCATCTTTAAATGTAGTTGAGGCATCAGAACCGTCGGCATGTAAAAGTAATTTTATATAAGAGTCGCCTATTGTGGCATAGCCTCCTTCTACCTGTAGTTTTGTTGTAGGCGTAGTTGTCCCGATGCCAACATTGCCTGTATTTGTTATAGTAACATCGGCAGTTCCGGTAGGCGCTGCACCATCGGCAGAAATACCTCCGGTTTCACCCACATACATCTTAATAACATTAGACGACCAAATTACAGGTCCGGCATAGTTACCGAAAACCGCAGATGAGTTATTATTCCCCGAAACATTTATATATGTCCCGTAATTTGCCCCTGGATCTTGGTAGTTTATGTGAAGCTTGTTAGTTGGGCTTGTTGTTCCGATACCGATATTACCACCATTTGGGTTAAGCAGCAAAGAATAATTTGATGATAAGCTTCCTATATTTGTTGCTTGGATCCACTGTTTTCCTGTACTTTCAGTTCCAAAGTCCAAAGTTGCGCCGGCTAAACTAGTCATGCGAAATTGAGAGCCTGTTTGACTTGCTCCGCTAGTTGCAGGGAAAGAGTAACCTGATCCTGTAATCGTTTGTAAAGTAGCAGTTGGCGCTGTTGTTCCAATGCCAACATAGCCATTATTGTCGAGATGAAGTTTCACAGATGCTGCAGCCGCTGAATAATCCTGCCCAATTTGAAAGTCAACATCATTATTGGCATTGTAAACACTTCTGATAAACCAATAGTCATCATGGTTTAAAAACTTCAATACGCTATAAGAACCAACTGTTTCATTAAGGTTATGGGCTAAAATTCCTCCTGTATAATCTTGTGGATCGACCGCACTGTTATCGGTGTTATCTCTTATGTGCAGTAAAGTTGATGGCGCAGTTGTTCCAATGCCTACATTGCCGCCGGCATTATAAATATTAGAAGAACTTAAAACCCATTGCAAGCCATCCCAATACGTAGTATTACCTGTTGCTGCACCTACACCAAGCAAACCGGTTGCTCCGGTAGCGCCTACGCTTCCATTCGTTCCATTATTTCCTGTTGCGCCTGTTGCGCCGGTTACTCCTGTTGCGCCAGCAACACCCGCAACGCCCGCCGCACCCTGTTGCCCTTGCGGACCTGTTGCCCCTATTAGTGTCCATTGGTTTACATTCCAATAGTAAAATCCTGCAGGAGACAGTTGTGTACCATCGTTATACACCAGAAGGCTGGTTACTCCTGTGCCTGAAATGGGACTAAAGTTGCCTATACCTGTAAGTGTTACACGGGGAATTAATATGCCCTGCGAAGTGCTGGCTATATCTAATATGGCGCAATCAGCGGCAACGGCTTCGTTAGTGTTTATAGATACGCCTGCCTGCGAAAAAGCTAAACTTATTGTTAGAATATTTGCTATCAGAAATATAAATATTCTTTTCATACTCATTGATATTTATTGATATTCATTGATATTGGTTGATATTACTTTACTATTTCCCTTATACCATATACCTTATGCCTTTTCACTTTTGCCTTTTCACTTTTGCCTTTTTTCATTGTTATTCAATCATTCAGTCATTCTTAATTCAAAAATCTAAAAATCTAAAATAAAAAGTTGTCATTCATTATCATTAATCAGTTACTTATACCTGAGTTGCCTTCATCGGACATATAGAGTACCTGAATTACCCCACCCCACGCCTGCATCACAACCGCACTGACCAGGAGTACCAGAACTTCCATAAATCAACCGATCTGCTGTACTGTGCGACCCATCTGCTAGCGCTTTAATAAGCGATTGACTGTACTGCGTTGTACCGTAACTGGCTGGAGGATAGGTGTATGCCTCGGCAGTACACGCGCCGCTTGCATCCGTTGTTGAGGCAAAAGTACAAGTGTACTGGAAATATCCAGTAACCGATGCGCAAGTCAGACGATAGGATGGATTATTGGTTTGTTTGATCTGGTTGATTATTGCGTCCGAAAACTTGCCTTTACCATTAGGATTCGTCAGGTTTTCAGGAGTTACGGCAGCAGTATTTTGATGATTTTTATTGGCTGCATCAATGCCAGCAACCAAAGTCCATCCTCCACCATTGGTTGTCATATCACAATATGCCTGAAAAGCATCTGAAGTACTTCCGCCATTCGGATCAATCCAATAAACTCCATCTCCGATAGAGCCACTATATATCTGCTTAATATCGTAACATCTTCCTCCTGCCACTGCTTGACTTTCGCCAGAGCCTTGTGCAGTAAATGCTCCCGAAAGCGTATAAAACAGTCCATCTTGATTTGTAATTTTAACATCCTTTGCTCCAGTAGAGGTTTGAGCCGGAACAGTAGCAGTGATGGTTGTACTATTAATAGTAGATACATTCGTTGCCGAAACTCCTCCAATAGTTACAGTAGCAGGTGTACCAAAACTATATCCTGTAAGAGTAATAGTATATCCACCTCTTGTGGCGCCTGTGGTAGGACTTACACTATATAAAATAGGATTGGTAGGATTTTCAAAGGTAATCCAAGTAGTTCCATTACAACCCTGAAAATTCGTTCCTGTCCAGCGAATTGTACCTGCTTTAGAAGCATTGCATTCGCCAGCATCATCCGCCACCTTGACTCCTCCGTTAACATCAAGCTTTGCTCCTGTACTTGTTGTTCCAATGCCAACATTGCCGCCGGCATTATATATATTAGAAGAATTTAAAACCCACGAAGAACCATTCCAATACGTAGTATTACCTGTTGCAGCGCCCACGCCAAGCAAACCGGTTGCTCCAGTAGCGCCTGCGCTTCCATTCGCTCCATTACTTCCTGCTGTGCCAGTTGCTCCAGTTGCTCCGGTAATGCCTGCAACACCAGCTGCGCCTGTTGCGCCTTGTAGTCCGGTTGGTCCATTTGCCCCAACAAGCGCCCATTTGCCGCCATCCCAATAGTAAAATCCTGCAGGAGACAATTGCGTACCATCGTTATATACAAGAAGACTGGTTACTCCAGTGCCTGCTATGGGGCTAAAGCTGCCTATGCTTGTAAGTGTTACACGTGGAATCAAAACACCTTGCGTAGCGCTGCTAATATCCAATATGGCGCAATCAGCGGCAACGGCTTCGTTAGTGTTTATAGATACGCCTGCCTGCGAAAATGTTAAACTTATTGTTAGGATATTAGCTATCAGAATGATAAATATTCTTTTCATATTCATTGATATTTATTGATATTGGTTGATATTGGTTGATATTACTTTACTATTTCCCTTATACCATATACCTTATGCCTTTTCACTTTTGCCTTTTTTCATTGTCATTCAATCATTCTTAATTCAAAATCTAAAATCACAAATCTAAAAATCTAAAATAAAAGTTGTCATTCACTTCGTGTCATTAATAGTAATTCATTGTCATTAGGTCATTCATTGTCATTGATAGTCATTAAAGTCATTCTTTCGTTTGTTGTTTGTTGTTATTGGAGACTTGGGGCTTTTAATAAGTACCGCTTACCCTTATGCCTTATAACTTTTAACTTATGCCTTTTGCTTTTTTTCATTGTCATTTATTTTAATCATTCAATTATTCAGTTATTCTTAATTCAAAAAAATTATCTTATTAATATTAGTTTATCACCTTTAAAAAGCCCATCTAATGTTTCGATTTTAAAGTAATACGTAGCAGGCGCTAATTTTGAAACATCTATTAAAAAAGAATTTTTCCCTTTTATCATATCAAATTTATCCGAAATAACACTTTGCCCCATTACATCTATAATGCTTATATTAATTGTTACATTTTCGTTTGATAAAATATTGGAGGTTAAATAATCATAAGCTGGATTAGGAAATACTTGAATATCCTCAAAGAGCGGGTTATTGCATCCTGTGTGAACAACTTCCGAATAAGTGAATTTTCCATCCAAATCCGTTTGTTTTAGACGATAGTAAACATTGCTGTTAAAAGAATTTGTATCGGTATAGCTATAATTCATTAATGTGTTGCTGTTACCCGCTCCATCAATTGTTGCAATAATTACCCAGTCTTGGGCATCAATACTTCTTTCAAGAGTAAAGTAATCGTTATTTGTTTCGGAAGAGGTGCTCCAATTTATAATTACAATATTATCTTTACATGAAGCTGAAAAATTCAACAATTCAATCGGTAGTGGGAAGTCTCTGTCAACAAGCACCCATGGAGCTGACTGGCCGGGAACGCTATTTACATTGTGAGCGGCTTGGCTTCCATAAATAGCGGGCTCCCAGTGACCGCCGTTGCTGCTACTCCAGTATTGCGCTACAAATTTGCCTTCAGTTAAACTGTTAAGATCATCAATGGTGCCGCTTGCATCATAGTTAAAAGTAAAATTTGCTGTGTAACTACCATCATAAACCGGCAACCAAAACCTGTCGGCGCATTTTGCGGAGTTTTCCTGATTTTCAGAATTATTCATGTTAGTAACTTCTGTGGGATAAGGGTGATTGGAGTTATCAGTATGCCATGTCGAAACAGTTAAGTTGGTACCTGCTGATGAAACATCTGCAATAAACGGTATATATTCACCATCTGTTGTGCCGAAAGGGAATGAATATGTTCCTGGATCAAGAATATTCCATTGAACTTTGCTGTCTTCCGATTCGCTCAAAATGTAACCACTAGAACGGGTAATAGCCGAGGTTGCTGTATTATTAATAATTATTTTTTTGCCGTTTAATATTAAGGGACCATTCGCTAAATCAAGAATTCCCCTAACTGTTATCGGGTTTACTGAAGTTGAAAGTTGAACGCCTGCGGTATTGTCAATTTTCAGATTTTCAAAAGAGTAATTAGCGCCATCTCCGGTAATTTCATGCAAAGTGGTTCCTTTAAATACAAAAAATTCATCATGGGAGGCATTGGTTTTAATAGTACCAGCATTATTAATGTTGCCTTGTAAAATAACATTAGCTGTGCCCGATAATACAACCTTAGTAGATCCATTAACCCGCATAGAATTTGGTTTAGGTGCAATTGGAACTACCTCGCCGGTGGAAAGAATTGTTGCAGTGTAATACATGCTGCCATTGTAAAATAGAATTTGATTTAACTGCGAAGCAGTTAAACCGGCTGAAGAATTTCCGAAAAATATTTTCCCCGCTGTACCGCCTGTACCATCCCAGCTACCTGCCCATCCGGTAATGGTAATTGGGTTACCACTGGTCCATGTTTCAGAATTGCTGGCAGCAAAAGTGAGTGTATGACTGCCAGCGCCCAAAGCAATAGTAGAATAACCGGAAAGTATAAGAGTGCCTACCGTTTCAGAATAACCATTAGTAGAAAAAGTACCTCCGCTTAAAGTTATTGTGCTTGCATCTGCTATTACTCCTGAAGCGCCAAGAATAAGAGTACCTGCGTTAATTGTTGTTCCGCCGGTGTATGTGTTTACGCCAGATAGTGTCAGCGTACTTGTACCGCTCTTTGTAACACCGCCAGCGCCACTTAATATACATCCAAGTACAATATTACCCGAGGCAGTATTAAAGGTACGGGTAGCAGATAGGCTAATGTTAAGACTTATATTTTGACTGTTCGTGCTGTTGTTAGTAACCGTCCCCGTAAGAACAATACTTTGACCTGCAAGGGTAAAAGCTCCTGCGCTACTGCTAAAAGTAATTGTACCGAAAGAAGTGCCGGCAGTAAAAGTATTGTTTGTTGAAATGTTTGTAGTGCCGGCAAAAACAAGATTATCTCCACTAACTGGCGCTGCTTCATCCCAATTACCAACTACTGTCCAATTAGTATTACCGCCACCCCCAGTCCATGTACGTGTGTTTTGGGCTTTAATATTCTAGGTAAAAAAAGAAAACAGGAATATTGTTAATAGCAGGGAAGGATGTATGTTAAATAAAAAACCGAGAAGATTATTTTCGAATAATTTCTTCAAGTTTTTATTAACATTAGCCGGTTGTAATTGTATATGTTTTTTCATAGGTTAAATTTTTATAGGAAGTTATAAAAAATCCTAATTTATACTATATTTTTTTATTGAGATAATATATTTTTTTAGAGTAT
>CAINEZ010000638.1 GCA_903847905.1 uncultured Bacteroidota bacterium | reverse complement strand
TTTAATTTGCCTATGTGTTAAAAAATCCGCCATATAAAAACAAAGAAAAAACAAATACTCTTTCTTTGTTATAGCAAAATATTCTTTTTATAAACGATACGTTGTTAACTATTTTTTCTATTTTTGTTCAGCATTAGTATATATAGCTAAAGGATAATCTTTTATAAGAATATCGGCAGGAATATGCAAACATTTACTTAATTTTCTAATCATTTCAATAGAAAGTTTCCTTTTCCTGTTTAGCGCTTTTGAAATATTGCCTTTGTTGCCAAGTATTTCTGCCAAATCTTTTTGGCTTTTATGGCTTTGTTCCATCATAAATTTAATTGCTTCGATCGGATCGGGTTCGGAAATATGAAAATTTTTGTTTTCATAGTCCTCAATTAAAAGAGCTAAGAGTTTCGCTTCTTTTTCCGCTTCGCTTCCGGCTTTTGCATGAAAAATCTCCTGAAATTTTTTTAATGCAATTTCATAATCTTTTTTTGTTTCTATTACTTTCAAATATGTTTTCATAATTTTATCAATTAAATTTTCTTTTATCATAATTAGCATGAGTGCCTATAAAGACTATAAAAGCCCACTGTAATCCTGTATTGCCGAAAGGTTTGATTTATTGATAATAATATCACACAAAATGTGTGACACAAAATGTGTGATTTTTATTTATGTTGCATCCACCGCATTAAAAACTTGTCATACGTTTCATAATATGAATTACCGACAGAGGTATTATAAAATATCATTTCTTTTTCAAGCAAAGCTTCTATTCCTCTTGAAACCATGGATGAGGTACCAAGCCTGTATTTACTTAAAAACGAATTTGAATGTGCTTTGTATAGCTTTTCTTCTTTTGAGATGGCGTGTAATAATTGCCATTGGGCATTAGTTAATAAATTACGGTATTGGAAAAAAGTGCTTTCATTGAGTTGTAAGATTTCAATGGCTGTTTTTTGCACATCGGTTAATTCAATATTTTTAATGCCAGAAGCGAATAAATAATTACAAAAATATTGTGTGTAAAATGTATGACAAGAAGTAAAATTTATTATAAGATCAATACTTTGTTTATTTATCTTTCTTTTATGTTCAGCAAAAATTCGCCATATAAATTCTGCATATTTATCAGGGTTTATAAAATCCAGATGTAAATTACTGCAGCTTGCATAAAATGGACGCTTTGCGCTGTTAAAAATTTCGTGCATCATTTTTTGATTGCTCCCGCAAAAAATAAAATTGGTGTTCTTTAACGTTTGTATGTGCGTCCGGAGTATTGCCTCTGTATTTTTTTCGGGATATTCTAAAATTTGCTGAAACTCATCTATTGCGAAAATTATTTTTTTATTTTGAGAATCTAAAAATGAAAAGAGTTGTTGAATTGTTTTTTCATATTGTTTTGTTTCTCCCAATTCAAAGCTTAGCTCTGGTGAGCCGGACAGAGTGTCGAAACTGATTAACGGACGTAATAATTTGATTGCCTGAATAACTTTCTTCCCAATCCCCTGATTTTCGGGGAAGCGGTTATAAATTACTGTAGCCAGCTGATTGGTGAACTCTTTAAGATTGACGCTGCTTAAAATATCAACGTAAACGCATGCAACTTTAGTGTTTTTCGCATACGTTTCGAAAACATGATGCAATAAGCCTGTTTTTCCTGTTCTCCTGATAGCAAAAAGGGTAGTGTTTATATTGTTATTGATATTTTTTTTGATGACAGCAGTTTCGGATTCTCTGTCGCAAAAATACTTTGCGCCTCTGTATCCTGAAACCAAAAAAGGGTTAAATTCTTTTTCCATGATGCAAAGATAATACAAATTATATTATCACACAAAATGTGTGACACAAAATGTGTGATTTGCTTTCAATTTGTATCTTTGAAATATTGATAACAACTCCATGAAAAAAGGACTGGCAAGGGCTTTGTTGTGATTTGCTTTCAATTTGTATCTTTGAAATATTGATAACAACTTTTCCTGCCTGTTCCTTCTTCTACTGCATGTTGTGATTTGCTTTCAATTTGTATCTTTGAAATATTGATAACAACATTGCGTAGTCAAAGGAAAATTCTGAACAAGTTGTGATTTGCTTTCAATTTGTATCTTTGAAATATTGATAACAACTACAGATTATGAAACCGCTAAGATTTTCCAGTTGTGATTTGCTTTCAATTTGTATCTTTGAAATATTGATAACAACTTCCGAAAGAAGAATCACCGGCTGCCGTCGGTTGTGATTTGCTTTCAATTTGTATCTTTGAAATATTGATAACAACTCTTAAACAGTACGGTATTACTGTTGATGGGTTGTGATTTGCTTTCAATTTGTATCTTTGAAATATTGATAACAACCATTAGGAGCGTCAGTATCAGCCGAAGGTAGTTGTGATTTGCTTTCAATTTGTATCTTTGAAATATTGATAACAACAAATTTCTTTAAACCTTGCATCAGGAGTCAGTTGTGATTTGCTTTCAATTTGTATCTTTGAAATATTGATAACAACAAAAACTTTTGAGTATTCTTACTTTTTTTAGTTGTGATTTGCTTTCAATTTGTATCTTTGAAATATTGATAACAACTACCTGTACTATAAAAACTACTTGCCAATAGT
>CAINEZ010000637.1 GCA_903847905.1 uncultured Bacteroidota bacterium | reverse complement strand
TTAATTTCAGATCAATACCGATAAAAAAATATTATTTTAACCTGTCGGATTAACAAACTAGTTATTTTACTTTGTATATATCCATGCAGTTTTATTAGATAATTGTATTCTGGTAAGATCTTTTAGAGCATCTTCTTTAGTCGTGTAACTATTATAACATATACGCCAGCTTCCTGCGCTGTTTTTATCTACAACTTGAGAATTAATAAATCCCTTAGCTTTTAACTCATTTACAGCAGCATTAGCTTCCTGCGTGGTTTTATATGAACCAGCTATGATGAAAAATTTATTCTCAGAAACCGTTGTTACATTAGTAGGATTAGTCGTAACCGGATTAGTCGTAACGGGATTAGTCTTAACTGGAGTAGTTTTAACCGGAGTAGTTTTAACCGGAGTAGTTGTAACTGGATTAGTTTTAACTGGATTAGTTTTAACCGGAGTAGTTTTAACCGGAGTAGTCGTAACCGGTGCAGTCGTAGCTGGAGTGGTCGTAACCGGCGCAGTCGTAGCTGGAGTAGTCGTAACCGGCGCAGTCGTAACTGGCGCAGTCGTAACTGGAGTGGTAGATTGAGCATAAGTATTGATTGGAATATAAGTGCCGATATTACTAATATTACCAAGGTCTTCAACATTTAAGATTTTAAATGTAGTACGGCGATTTAATTGATGCTGTTCTTCTGTTTTAGCATTTTTAACAACAGGCATTGAAAATCCGTAACCTTTAGCAATTAGCCTGTTTATATCAATACCATTAGCTATAAGATAGTCAACAACTGATTGTGCACGTTTTTGTGAAAGTTCTATATTGTAATCTTTGGCTCCGCGTACGTCAGTATGAGAACTTAGTTGAACTTTAACTTCAGGATTTTCTCTAAGTACGTTGATCAATTTATCAAGTTCTTTTTTCGATTCTTCACGAAGATCCCATTTATCATAATCATAATAAATGTTGTCAATCTTAACTTCTTCTTTGGTAATTTTAATTAATGAGAAGTCGGCATTAAAATCTTTTGAATAAAGTTCATTGCCAATGATAAAACTTTTACTATCGTTCAGATATCCATCACGAGTTGCTTTTATTGAGTAATTTGTATTGATATTAAGTTTTGCATATTCAAAATGTCCTTTATTGTCAGTAACAGTAGAATCAATGCTCCCATTGCTGCCTTTGATATAAATCGTAGAATTTGAAAGCGCTTTATTGTTGACTTTATCTCTCACATATCCGGAAGTAGAAAGAATAACAGCAATCTTGCTATATGAATAAATATCATCATCTCCTAAACCACCTGATCTGTTGCTGCAAAAAAAACCTTCATCTTTTGAGTCCTTAAATATCAAACCGAAATCATCTGCGCTAGAGTTAAAAGGCGGCATCATATTAACCGGTTTTGAAAAGACTCCATTTTTTATTGAACTGGTAAAAAGATCAAGCCCGCCAAACCCGGGTTGACCATCGGAAGAAAAAACAAGCAAAGTATCGCCTGAGATAAAAGGAAACATTTCATCACCAACAGTATTAATTGTTGCACCAAGGTTTTCTGGTTTCCCCCATGTGTTACCGATTTTCTTGATTACATATAAATCCTTACCTCCATATCCGCCAGGCATATCAGAAACGAAATACATTGTTTTACCGTCACGGGTTATTGATGGGTGTCCGGTACTATATGTTGTACTGTTATATTCAAACAGTTTTGCCGTTTCCCAAGTATTTAGAGCTTCATTATAATATGAGTATAAAATGTTGCAGTTTTTTTTCTTACCGGACTCACCGTTGCACTGCATATAATATCCATATTTATTAGCCGGATCAAAAGCAAATGTGCCTTCGTTGAAATCGGTGTTGATGCTTCCTTTAAGCTTAACAGGTTTTGACCATTCACCTTTTTGAAGAACGTATTCAGATTCAAAAAGGTCGGAATACCCCCTTAATGAACCGGGATCGCTTTTATTAGACTCTCTTGTAGATGCCAAAATAACTTTCCCCTTTTCAAAATATGCAATCCCGTAATCGCTTACAGGGGAACTAAGAGAACTTACTAATTTAGCTTCATATAATGGTTTTTCTTTTTGTCCTTTTAATCCCAGGTTGCACGATTCTAATCTGATTTTGGCAATGACATCATTTGGGTTAAACTGCAAATATTTTTCAAGGGAAGCTTTAGCCAAAGCATAATCACCGGATAAAGTATATATTTCGCCCAGGTGCAGGTCAATTAAGGAGGAAGCATTTCCTGCAGCTAACGCTTTTTGATAATAATCCTTCGCCTGAGAATAATTATGGCTTAAACGATAACATTCGCCAAGTTGAAAATAGATATATTTTGCTTCGCTGCCTGACGATTTTTTCAGAGCTTTGTTATATAACTTTATTGAAGTGGGAAAATTTCCCGCATTTAATATCGAATCAGCCAGTTTAAGATATACAGGCGCTTGTGCAAAAAGAAGATTTACAATTATAATCCCTGCTATCAGTAAGAAATATTTTTTCATTTTTACCTAATTTTATATGATAAAATTATTTACATTAAAAAAAAGTAATTCAAATTAACAGTATTAATGAATAATTTGAATTACGAATTTTATTAAAAAAATATTAAAAAAACCTTGGAGTTTTTGATGAAACTGTGCCGGCAAAAGGATTAGGATTAATAAATCGTAAGGAAATTTCAAAACCTCCTTTACCGGAGGTTATTGTATTTAATCCCGAATAATTAACATCATAACTAAATCCTATTGCATAATTGGCAAATTCCAACTGAATTTCAGGGATTATTGCATCGCCTATCCGATAAAATGCGCCCATTGATATTGTAGCGCCCTTGATAAATCCTGTAAATCTTGATTGCTCGACTAACATATAACGAATTGAACCACCGGCAACCATTTCTTTCAAAGGACCTTGCTGCATATATAGAAATGACGGGACTAATGAGAACTTCGTATTTTTAATGCCAAACATTATAGTTGAATGAGCTACCATTTTTATCGGTAAATTATCTTTTGAAGAAGAATAGAATGATATGCTTGGTTGGTTAACATGAAAAATAGCGCCACCTACATTTATAAAAAGCTGATCGTTTGCAGTTGAATACATTTCTCCTTTTGAAAACATCCATTGCAAACCTGCTCCAAAATCAGGATATACTCTATGTAATGAATATCCTGTTTCATAAGAAGGCAGGTTCGGGTCGTAATTGCTTCCATTGAATTGATTGTCCCATTGTAAAGCATCGAAATTTATACTGCGTTGGGCAAAGCCACCAAGAATACCTGCAGAAATAACATTATTAAATGATACGTGTGCCTGATAAGATAAAGATAAATTTATCTGATTTATTCCTAATTGAGAATCACCTGCTTTATCACTAAGAAAAGAAATACCAAAAGCAGGAAAGCCGGTTCTGCCATATTTTAATATTCCCATATCATAAGAAAAAGCAAATGTTTTATAAGGTGTAGATATGCTTTTCCATTGATTTCTGTAATTTGCAACAGCGCGAATATTACCATTAAAAGCGCCTGTAAGCGCAGGGTTCATTGTAAGCGGCGAATTATAGAACTGCGAAAAATGAGGGTCTTGAGCATTTACCCGGGTTGAATTAAAAAAATATCCTATAAGTAGAATTACCGGAATTAGAAAAAATTGTTTAAAAATATTTGTTT
>CAINEZ010000636.1 GCA_903847905.1 uncultured Bacteroidota bacterium | reverse complement strand
GTAATGGAACAAATGGAACAAATGGAAGCGTAGGCGCAACAGGGGCTACCGGTTTTCTTGGCGCAGGAGCCGCAACAGGTAACACTACATTTTGGGATGGCTCGCAATGGGTTTTAAGTTCTTCTAATATTTATAATGCAGGCGGCAATGTTGGCATTGGAACAACGAGTCCTGGTGCAAATCTTGGAGTGGTTAATACTCTCTCAAGTCCAGATGGAATAGCTCATTTTTTTGCACCAAATCTTTCCAATGGAAGTTATGCTCAAATCCGCGTAGGGAAAGCAACTGGCACATACAATACGGGAACAATAAGTTATGTGCCGAACGCTACTGCCAGTCTTTCAACTTTGCGCTTGGGTTTATATGGTAGTTCTGATGCTTTAGCCATCACAGGCGCCGGCAATGTAGGCATCGGAACAACTAACCCAGGTCAGAAACTTTCTGTTGCTGGGATAATTGAATCAACTACAGGTGGGTTTAAATTTCCGGACGGCACTACTCAAACTTCTTCTGGAGGTGGGATTGGTGTTCTTGCATGGGTTAGTTTTAATGGGCTAAACGGCTCAATACTTGCAAGCTACAATGTAAGCAGTGTAACAACTATTGCCACAGGACAATTTCAGATAAACTTCAGCACAGCATTGAGCAATGCTAACTATGCGGTTTCGGGAGCTTGCCAAACTGACATAAACGGCACTTATTATAATGATGCCAATGAATGTATATTAGCTATTCCAAAGGGTGTAGCGACTCCGCTTACGACAACATCCGCAAGAATTACCGCTGTCAGCAGAGTCGGAACTTATTATAACGGAAGCATAATTACGGTTGTAATTACAGGATCTGGAGGAGTATCAGGGAGCAATTATTGGTCTGGATCGGGGCAAGATATTTATTTCAATTCAGGAAATGTCGGTATCGGAACGTCAAGCCCTATGACTAACGCCCGATTGGATGTAAGAAGTGGCAGGACTTATCTTGCTGCAAACTCGGAAGTATTTGCTTTAGGTTTGGCATATAATAGCGCCAGAGCCAGCGCTGGTCAATTTTATTATATGGGCGCCACAGATAATGCAACTCCCGATCTAATAATTTCAAATGTAGGAGGAGGAGAAAAAGTTCGAATTACAAATGATGGCAAAGTCGGTATCGGAGCAACAATCCCAATTTCTCAACTTGATCTATCTGACGGAACACGCCATACATGGTTTAATACGCGCTCAACAGCAGCTCAGAACGGACTTGCAGTAGGTACGGACCTCGGTTCTTATAATAATGTTCTTAATCTCGCCGGCGATATTCAATCAGGTAGTACAGGTGGTGGTGTAAACATCGCGTTTTATGCAGGTGCATCTTCTGGATGGCAACGCGCCCTTTCTGTGAGGAACTCCTCATCATTGTCGACAGGACAACTATTGCTAATGCCTGACGGTGGTAATGTCGGCATCGGAACAACAAGTCCGGGTCAGAAACTTTCTGTTGCAGGTACAATAGAATCAACTACTGGCGGCGTTAAATTCCCTGATGGAACCACACAAACTACCGCAGCAGCTACTGTGAAAGGCAGCTATACGGGAGACGGGGCAAGCTCAAAGACAATTACCTTGGGCTTCCGTGCCAGTGTTCTTATAATTAAGGGAGGTGGAACCTATAAAGCCCAAATGATCACTTTCGATGGGATATCCGACTCTCAAAACGAACTGAGAAGTTACCACACCGGTAACTATGGGGATGAAAATGATGTAAATATCACTGATACTGGCTTTACTGTCAGTGGGAATGTAAATGACTCGGGTTTCAACTATAACGGCACCATATACTACTATGTTGCATTTAGGTAAGCAACTTCTATATTTTTTAAGAATTATGTTTTCATTAAATGAATGTATTATATTTGTATTACTTGTATTACGAAGTTTTATCTTTTATTAATTCCGAAAGGATATCATTCTTTCAGGGCTTAACTTGAAGTGAAATTTTGACGGAAATAAAATATTAAAAAATGAAACGGTTATCAATCTTTTTAATTACAAACCTGATAACCCCAAAAGTCGCAAACAAATGTACGGAATTATTTTTATGACATCGCGTGCTGAAACGCACGATAGTAAAGAGTAATAATTTTAGACGAGGTGTCTTTTTGTAGAAACTGAACACACCG
>CAINEZ010000635.1 GCA_903847905.1 uncultured Bacteroidota bacterium | reverse complement strand
TTGCAAACTTAGAAATTGACCTGAGTTGCAAAAAAATAAGAAGGGTTTATCGGGACGCTATATGGTTAGGTAAAATTGCGTGTTGAAATGCATTAAAAAATTAACGAACTATTGTTATAGTATATCATAAATATATTTATCATTGAAAAGAAATAAAATTTTACATAAAATAAAATTTCGTAATTTTATTTTTTCTCTATCTTCTTATTATGAAAAGGCAAATATTCATATTATTTTTTTATATTTCATTTTCTTCATTTTCCCAGGTAGCTCCTCATAAAAATTTTACTGATAAGCTTTCGTTTATGGAGAAACATACTGCAGAATCATTGCAGAAAACGCCGTTTATATTCAACGGCGATAATTACGATTTAAAATATCATCGCCTGCAATGGAATATTAACCCCGATACCTTATATATAAGTGGCGAAGTAACATCATATTTTAAAACAACAAAACCTTCCGTAAGCCAAATAAGTTTTGATTTATCGTCTGTGTTGATCGTCGATTCCGTAAAGTACCACTCTTCAAACCTAACATACTTATTAACTGTAAACGATGCATTGATCATTAACCTTCTTTCTGCTTTACCGCAAAACCAGCTTGATTCAGTAAGTGTTTATTATCACGGCATTCCCCCGTATGGTAATGGGTTTGGAAGTTTCATTAAAGATTCTCACAACGGAACACCTGTTATCTGGACACTTTCACAGCCTTTCAGCGCCAAAGATTGGTGGCCCTGCAAAAATGACCTCTCTGATAAAATTGATTCCATTGATGTTATTGTTACCACGCCCCAACAATACCGGACTGCTTCAAACGGTATGCTACTTTCCGAAACTGTACAGGGCGCATTTAAAACTACTCACTGGAAACACAAGTACCCTATAGCCTCATACCTGATTGCGATTGCTGTTACAAATTATCAATCTTTTTCAGCTTATGCGCATAACGGTGCAGATTCTATTCAAATTTTAAATTATGTTTATCCTGAAGACCTTGCATCTGCACAGGACAATGTACTCAATGTGATTCCTTCAATGGAACTTTTCGACAGTCTTTTTATAACATATCCTTTTATCAATGAACGATACGGGCAAACTCAGTTTAACTGGGGCGGAGGCATGGAGCATCAGACAATGACTTTTTTGCATGATTTTAATTTCGAACTTATGACGCACGAACTCGCGCATCAATGGGTTGGCGATAAAATTACTTGCTGTAGCTGGCATGATATATGGCTCAATGAAGGTTTTGCCACATACTGGACGGGGTTAGCTTATCAATATCTTTTCAATGGTCATTACTGGCCTATTTGGAAAAAAAATCAGATCAATAATATTACCAGTCAGCCGGGCGGATCTGTGTATTGCGCAGATACCACAAATGTAAGCCGCATCTTTTATGGAAGATTATCATATACTAAAGGCGCAATGGTGCTGCACATGCTTCGTTGGACAATCGGCGACAGCGCTTTCTTTGCAGGGTTTAAAAATTATCTTTCCGCTCCAGGTCTTGCATATGGATATGCTTGCTCTGATGATTTTATTTCATATATGGAAAATGCAAGCGGCAAAGATCTTACCGGTTTTTTTAATGACTGGCTATATGGCGAAGGTTATCCCAGTTATTATATCCATTGCGTTTTATCTAAAACAAATGATGAAACTCAGGTTATTATTAATCAGACTCAGTCGCATCCTTCTGTCAGCTTTTTTGAAATGCCCGTGCCTCTTAAATTTAAAGATGCAACACATGACACAATCATTGTTTTTGATAATACATATTCCGGACAGCAATATACAGTTGACCCTGGTTTTCGCCCTGATTCTATTATATTCGATCCTGATATGTGGATTGTCAGCGCCGGTAATACTGTTATATACAATCTATCGCTGGATTTGTTCGTATTCCCAAATCCAGTTTCCGACTTTCTTAATATTGAATATAAAGGATATCAATTACAAAATGCGGAACTTTTTGATATACGTGGAATGCTTGTCCGTTCTGTTAATCCAGATCCTGCATCACAGGGAAAACTTAAAATAAAAATGAGTGATCTTTCAAAAGGGATTTATATACTGAGGGCAACATTTGGGGATAAAGTTCTGATTGAAAAAATTATGAAAATATAATTACATTTTTTTCGTTACAAAGTCGCCAAGACAAGAAGATTCACAAAGAAAAGAATTATAAAGAAGTTATACCAATTGTATATATAAAATAGTCTAAAGGCTATTTTATATATTATCCCGATAATTATCGGGAGTTAATGCCGATGCTGCATGA
>CAINEZ010000634.1 GCA_903847905.1 uncultured Bacteroidota bacterium | reverse complement strand
GCTATGGCTGATGGTATTTCAGAATTATTAAAGAACACTAAAAATGGTATTTATAATTTTAAAGGTATGACAGGAAAAAATATTGATGATTTTCAGTTATCTTTATTCCCTGATTAAAAATTTTGAGGAAACTTCAGTAAATATAATAACTTCGGCGCCCCATACTTTTGAAGGGTTTTATTTAAAAGTGAATGTTTACACCTCCGACAATAAGTTGCTGTTAGGGGCTGTAACCAAAAATTTTAATTTGTCGCAGGGCATATTTTCAGTCAATAATTTTAATTACAAGAGCATTTTATCGCCTAAAACAGAATTTAGCGTAAGGTCAGGATATTACAGTATGCTTGATGCGGGTGGTTTTTTTCCTGCCGGTAAATATATTTTTGAATACGAGTTGTATGGCATAGCTATTAAACCTGTTGGCGGCTTTGTGCATGAAAAGCTTTGTGTTTATGCGATGCAAAAGAATATAGAAATATTTTTTCCTTCGGTATTACTTGAACCCGCTGATGGTTTTGAGTTTGAGTATGAAGAAACAAGATCAATGTTTTTTGCATGGACACCTGCAATGGTAATGGATAACAGCGCTGACGTAACTTATGAGCTGCAAATTTATGAGATACTGCCAGGTCAAACTCCCGAACAGGCTTTAAATTCAAGAAATACTTTTTTTACGGAAAGGAATTTAAGAAATACATTTTTCACTTATCCTGTTTATGCCAGAGATTTTTCTAATAATACCAGTTACGCATGGCGTGTGCTTACTTATGTAAATTCCAATCCGATAGATTTTTCAGAAATATGGAGTTTTACTTGTAACAGTGAATCATTGCTTGATAACATGAAAGAATGTGATTTATTAAAAGTAGAATTTACAAAAACTATACAGGGGAATATTAATTGCTACAAACTTTTAATAACCAACAACTATACCGGTAGCTATACAAAAGACAAACCAAAGAGTTTTAAAATAAATGTTCATAATGATTCAATATTTTCCATTACAGGAGGCGTATCCAATGGTTGGATCCGTGTACCTAAAAAAATTCCTCCACATACAATAGATGGAAAATGGATAAATAAAGAATATATTCCTAATGGAAAAACGACGTTAGGATTTGTTTATTTGGGAAATTCTACCACTAGCCCCGTCTATTTAACTTATGAATGGTTAAACAAAGATGAAGATGTAATATGTAAAGATTCTATTCCTATTACTGAAGGGACGCCATTATGCTATTATGATTTAGGCAGGGAGTATTCAGATACTTATATAGAATTGCCAGATAATCCAGCATATGCAGGATTAAATGTTCAGTTCCTCAATCAATATGCTTCTGTTGAAAATATTATTTTTACTATTACTGATATTGAAGCGCGGGAAGTGGTTACATCTAAAATTGAAAAAAACATTTTAATAAATAGTATTACCGGTTTGAACAGGATTTCCATTAATTTAGACGATTACAAGCTGTTACCGGGCAAAAAATATCTGTTAACAGTTTCTGATTATATGAATAATTATTATTTGAATTTTAAAATTCCCAGTCGGTATGAAAAATAAAATTATACTTTCATTTGTTTTGTTGTTTTTATTTACCGAGCTGTATTCCCAAACCGGCGGACCCGGTCAACCTGAGTTTATGCAATTTCAACAGGCCGGCACCGAGAATTTAGTTAATCCTGCTACAGGAACCTTTTCATATCAAATTCCATTATTTACAATAGGTGGTTACCCAATGAATTTAGCATATCAATCGGGCATACAAATGGAAGATGTAGCCTCTATGGTGGGCTTGGGTTGGAATTTGAATGCGGGCAGTATTGTAAGAACCTTAAGAGGATTGCCTGATGACTTTAACGGTGATGATATTATTATTAAAGAATTTTCGTTTAGAGAAAATATTACATACGGGGGTAAAATTGGCGGTGATTTGGAAATTGCGGGTATGGGGCAATATCTTGGTTTAAGTGAGGGTGGGGATATGGGAGTGTTTTACAATAATTATAAAGGATGGGGACTGGAATATTCATTAAGAGGTTCTTTAAGCGCCGGCTATATGTCAAATAAAGGTGTTGGCGGCAAAGCATCATTAGGTATGGGAGTGGCGGTAAATTCCCAATCGGGCGTGGATAAATACATCAGCCCAAGTGTAGGACTAAAAATGGGGAATGACAAAAACGCACTTGCTGTTTCATTAGGCAAAACATGGTCGGTTAATTCCAATGAGGGACAAAAATCAAGTTTGAACACAGGTTTGAGTTACGTAAGATATTCCGAAACAACAAGAAAAGGCATAGTGAATGGGGAAAAAACAGATAAAAAAGCAAGCACTGATGCATCTTCCATTTCCCTTTTGGGTTACTCTAACCAGTCTTATCTTAATAATTCTTTCCAGCCCGATATTGATTATCCTTTCGTAAACACATCAGGTACTTTCTCAGGCGCATTTGGCTGGGATGCTTATTATGTTGATCCGAGCCTAAGAATAACAGGTTATTTTTCAAAACAAAAACTATCAACAAAAATACAATTCTTCAGAGCCATAGGAACCATGTATGAAAACGAGGATAATATTTACGGGGAAACGCTAATGGATTTTAACAGGGAAAAAAAATTACCTTATTATGCAGGCGAATCAAAAATATTGCCCGTTCCTTACAAAACGCCGGATGTGTTTAATTTGAATGCACAGGGTCTAAGCATGACTTTTTCGGTAAGTAAAAATGATATAGGCATGGTAGGCGATGCCCAGGCTATTATTAATTCTACAGGCACACAAGAAGGAGCTGAAGCCGATATAGGTAATTTGTTTAAAGCCGGCTTAAATGTGGGAACCACAAATTCGTTTCAGACAAGCGGTAGGTGGAAAGATGCTACGATTATACGATTCAAGCCGGAACAGGGTGTTAATAATGGTAACCTTTACCAGCAGTTTTGTTTTAAAAATCATGGTGAAATTAATGAGTTTCAGGACTCTGCTTTTATAAAAATGGGACGATATAACCCTTTTACTTTTGGGGTAATTAATGCAAAAACTGTAACTTCTCCTTTTTCTTCTAACGATGAATCAATAAATAAAATTCAACAGGTACGCCAATCAACTATTAATTATTTAACCGCGGCGGAGGCTTCAAATATTGGCTTTGATAAAAAAATTAATTATTATGAATTTGGCAGTAATACTGCAATGCAGGCAATGGATAGAATAGGAGGCGACAGAAAACCTCAACATCTGTCTGAAATAAGCGTAACCCAACCAGATGGAATGAAATATATTTTTGGAATACCTGTTTATAATACAACCCAAAAAGAAGTTACTTTTAATGTTGAAGGATCTGAAGTAGATTCAATCAATAATCTGGTTAAGTACAATGCCGGTATTGATAATTCAACAGGAAACACTAAAGGAACTGATTATTTTTTTGAATCCACAACAACTCCTGCTTATGCTACACAGTTTTTAATTACCGCTGTTCTAAGCCCTGATTACAGAGATATTACAAATAATGGTATAAGCGACGATGACCTGGGAAATTATGTTAAGTTTAACTATTATTTCAATAAAGATACTCTTTACAACTGGAGAACTCCTTACGAAGAAGATAGAGCGACATATAACAAAGCTTTAAGAAGCGACGATAATGATGACAAAGGATCGTATGTGTATGGCGAAAAAGAACTCTGGTATATTCGTTCAATAGAATCTAAAACTGAAATTGCAAAATTTTATTACAGTGAAAGAAAGGATGCCTTAGGCGTAAATGGAGAAAATGGAGGAAAGAATTTATCTAACTATTTACAGAAATTGGATTCAATAAAAGTTTATTCAAAGCCCGACCTTAATGCAAATATTACCAATGCTACACCTGTTAAAACTATTTATTTTAACTACGATTACTCATTGTGCAAAAAAATTAATAATGGTATTAATTCCGATTCAGGCAAGTTAACCTTAACTGAAGTTGCCATGACTTACGAAAATTCAAGAAAAGGCAAGCTTACACCATATCGTTTTGAGTATGGAAAAACTCCTGGTAACACTATCGATCCAGATTACAATGTAAGAGATGTAAATCGTTGGGGGTATTTTCAGAAAAACCATACTAATGCATACAGCGATTATAATAACAACTCAGCATTGTCCAATATTGATTTTCCCTATGCTTCGCAAAATAAATCAGAGATGGATAAAAATGCTTATGCATGGAATTTAACTGACATCACTTTACCTGGCAGCGGCAAAATAAAAATTGATTACGAAGCCCACGATTATGCCTATATCCAGGATAAAACAGCAGGGCAGATGTTTATGGTGTCGGGCATTGATACTGTTGGACAGAATATTTTTTATAAAAATAATTTTCCTCTTCTTCCATTATATTCTCATTATTACAAAATTTTCTTCCAACTAAGCGAGCATGTTAATAACAAAGAAGAGCTTGAAGATAAATACATCAAAGACATAAAAAACGACTATTTATATTACAAGTTTTATGTAAAACTAAGAGACGGTAATACTTTTTTTAATAACAATCATGGATATTATGAATATATTACCGGTTATGCTAAAGTAAAAGATTTCGGGTTGGCAAATAATAACAATTACGCATGGATAGAATTAGAGCCGGCGGATATTGATGATGACAAACCTGACAACGGCACATGTAATCCTATATTGAAAACAGCCTTGCAGTTTATGCGGATTAACAGAAATAAATTACTTTTTGATATCTTTCCTGATGAAGCACCTAATGAAATTACAGATTTCGCTCTGGAATTGCCAAGTGTTTTAGGCCAGCTGGTTGGACAAATTGCCGCCCAAACCATGGGGGTAAATAAATACTGTACAACACTTAACTTTTGTAAAGAAGTTGTTTTAGAAAAAAGTTTTATCCGCCTGTATAATCCTGCCAAATCAAAGCTTGCAGGCGGAAGCAGGGTTAAACAAATAAACATTAATGATAATTGGTCTGCGATGGCAGGTAATGATCATGAAAGTAAATCCTACACAACCGATTATTATTACACTACTGAGGAAGTAAGCCCTGTTACTAAGGATACATTGATAATAAGTTCGGGAGTTGCCGATTATGAGCCAATGATAGGCGGGGATGAAATATCGCTGAAAAAACCCATATTTTATTCTGATATAAGGAAAAAAGCTCCTGATAATGATTATTATGTAGAAGAGCCGGTTAATGAATCACTCTTTCCTGCTCCTCAAATTACTTACAGCAAGGTTACCCAAGTAACAAATAAAACAGATTTGAATGTTGGCAAAACAGGAAAGATTGTTAACGAATATTTTACTTCTAAAGATTTTCCGGTAAAAGTAAAGATGACGGTTGTTTCAGAAGAGAGAGATAAAACCACATATAATTCTTTTCAGCTTCCTTTTTTTGCTATTGACCAGCAGCATGATTTTGCAACTGTTACGCAGGGCTATTCCATTGAATTGAATAATATGAGCGGTTTACCAAAAGCTACCTGGGTGTATAACGAAAATGGCGACAGAATTTCGGGTGAGGAGACAAAATACTTTCCAAACAATGATTCTATAACCACCATTGACGGGGAGGGTAAAATCCACAGAAATACGCAAATGGGATTATCTGTAGAATACACCATTGACAGCAGAAAAAGTTATGATAAATCTGAAACTGAGATTGAGCAGAAAAACCTGAATGTATCTGCGTTTGGTTTAATATTTATTCCCTTATTTGTTCCTCTTTACTCCGATATGACCGAAGAAAAGCAATTTCAGTCAGTTGTTACAAATAAGGTCATTCACAGGAATGCGCTATTAAAAAGCAAAACTGTTTATAGTCAAACCGCCTCTGTTACTACAGAGAACTTGGCATTTGACAAGGTAACAGGGGAAGCGCTATTAACCAAAACTACTAATGAGTTTAATGATACGCTTTTTTCGTTTAAATATCCTGCTTATTGGATGTACTATGGAATGGGTCCATCGTATGTAAACACGAAAATGAAGGTTAATACGTCAAATATAGGCTCTGTTAAGCAGTTTCTGAAAGTTGGCGATGAATTGAGAGGTGACAACGGTACTCGTTTATGGGTTTTAAATAATACTCCTCCTTCTACTCCCGTATTTGTTGGCGTGGATAAGAATCCGACATTCCCCTTTCCCGCAGACGGAGATTTCCAGGTGTATAATTCCGGCGCGAAAAATCTTTTATCTGCTTCGGCAGGACAGGTAGTTACCTGGAACTATAATCCTTTGAGCAACGTAAATAAAATAAACTTTAACTTCCATAACACCCAAAGAGTACTTAATAGCTCTTCTATTGAGTACTTTGATGATGCAGTTATGTATTGTGATTCATGTAGAATATTATTAACCAGATATGGTAAAAATGATTTTTTGTCAGGGATAAAAGGGAACTGGAAACCTAAAAAAACATGGTTCTATTTAACCGAAAGAACTTCGGGAGACACTAGCAGCGGAGTTACCAATATCAGAAAACAAGGCTTGTTCATAAAGTATAATGACTTTTGGAGACTTCCTGTAACCCCTTCAAAAAACTGGACGATTAATTCTACAAATTGGGAATGGAAGGAAAAAGTGAACATGGTTGATGCAGATGGGCTTACCATTGAAACAGAAGACAGGATAGGCAGAAAAGTCGCCAGTTTATTGGGGTATGATAACACCTTAGTTAAAGCGCAAACATACAATGCTGCTTATAACGAAACATTTTTTGATGGTTTTGAAGATTACTTCATTTCCTATTGTCCTAAAATAAAACTTAGCCCCTATGCCGAAATAAATAAAATGGAATCGCATACCGGAAAATATTCTTTAAAAGTATCTGATTATTTTACTTTTACTGTGATGCCTCCTACCATTTGCAAACCAAACACAAACAATAGATTTTCCAGCTCAACTGGTTGCAATGATTGTATAGGCGGTTTCCTTCCCCTAAAGAACAAAAAGTATGTTTTTTCGTGTTGGGTAAAAGTTGACAAAACACAGCCCATCTTATCCTGCAGCGATGCCTCGGTAGTAATTTCATTTGGCGCTACTACACTTGCCACATTAAATTCTCAGGGTCCTGTTATTGAAGATTGGCAAAGAATTGAAGGAACATTCAGTACTCTCTTAGACAGTAACATATCAATAAAACTCAAAAAAGGGACTGCAACTACCTATTTTGATGATATAAGAATTTTCCCTGCCGACGCGAATATGGTTTCATATATATATGATGACTTAAACTTAAGACACACGTTTACATTAGATGAAAATAATTATTTTACAAAATACGAGTACAATAACCAGGGCGATTTAATACGCATAAAAAAGGAAACTGAAAAAGGAATTATAACGCTTAAGGAAAGTAATCAGGCATTGATCAAAATACCATAATAAAGAACCAAGTCCCAAGAACCAAGTCCCAAATTCAAAGAAAAAAGAAAAAAATGAATAAAAAAAACAATTAAAACTATGGATATAGAGCGGCAACTTATATAAATTTTATTTCTTCCGCCTTGGGGCTTGGAAATTGAGACTTGAGGCTTTCACATTTAGTAGTGTTATTTGTAAAAACGATTATATTGCTCAATATGCTTAGAAACAAAAAATACATATTATTATTCCTTCTATTAACAGCTTCGGTAAGCGTATCAGCCAAGCAACATCCCAAACGTGTTTTTGTAAAACACGGTTACGAATTTATTGGATTTCCCGACTCTGTTATATGTTTTGAAGCAGGGTTTCCGAATATTAATCTGAACGGATTAAATACAACAGATAGGATTTCAACTTTTCAAAACACGGTAGAACTTGTTCTTGAAAATAATTCCGCCTTTAATAAAGATGCCAAAGTTAAAGTTTCAGCACTATTAACATATCACCTTATTAACAACTCCGATTCTGTTAGCGAACCGATTGTGTTAGAGCTGAACATAAAATCGGGCGCGCTTGTAAAAAGCGATGTGTCGAATATTTATGCATTTACAAACGCCTATAAAGCGGAATTAATAATAAATGAAGTTACTGTTGAAGGCAACAACAGCACTGATACTACAGGGTTAACGGAAAAGGTGAAAAATGCCGTTGAGCTAAACATAACTTTTCAGGAAGAGCGTATCACGCGGATCAATTACAATACTGTTGTGAGCGATTTAACTGCCTGCATGGATGACGCAACTGATGAATTGGTGGTTAGCTGGAACTCATTGGACGAAGCAGAAGAATATGAATTAGAATACACTTTTGTTGATAATTATAGCAATGTTATTAATGTTCCGGTTAACGCTGCTAGGATTTTATATAATTTTAAAGAAAACAGCACGCGCATTTCATTAAAAGATGCATACTATCGTTTTCCGTTGCTTTACGAGAGAGGATATATTTTGTACAGGGTCAGGGCGATTGGCAGAGGCGGTACTGATCTTGAACTGCCGGTGTATTGTAAATGGAGTGGAAATGCAGATAAAGGTATAGTAAGTAATTTTTCCAATGTTTATTATCATGATAAAGCTCATGTAGAAGATAAAATGAACTGGCAGCTTACTTCTTCTTTTGCTGAAGAAGGCAAACGAAGCGATGTGGTAAATTATTTTGACGGCACATTCAGGACAAGGCAAACAGTTACCGGAGTGAACCTTGAAAAAAATAAATTTTCTTTACAAACAAATACTGACACAAGTGGCAACTCCATTCAATCTCAAACGGATAATCCTTCAACTTCAGGGCAAATAAATTACACGCAAATTGGTCATTCAATATCCAGATGTTCTTTCCCCGGCAGTAACAATGAAAGGGAAGTTATAGCCGGCGAAACCGTGTATGATTACCAGGGCAGACCTGCCGTAAATATTTTACCCACGCCTACCAACTCAAAAAAGATTGAATTTCTGCCACATTTGAATATCAGTGAAAGTTTAAATAAGCCATACAACTGGAAAGATTTTGACAACCCGAATTATAGTTGCGCAAATGCAGGAAAATTATCCCCCTTGCTAAACGATGGTATTATGGGAGCCTCAGCATATTATTCACAGAACAATCCCAATAAATTAGGCTTTAATGCTTTTATACCTAAGGCAAATGGCTATCCTTTTACCCAGTTAAGTTATTTGCAGGATAATACGAAGAGGGTAGCGGCGCAGAGCGGCATTGGCGACACTTTCCGCTTAGGCAAAAAACTTGAAACCAAATTTTACTATGCTTCCCCAAATCAGTATGAACTTGACCGTATGTTTGGCACAGAGGCAGGCGATGCTTTGCGATACCAGAAAAATGCCGTAAGAGATCCCAACGGACAAATTTCAGTTGAATATATTAACCCCGAAGGGAAAACCATTGCCACCGCATTAGCAGGGAAAACACCTCCAAACCTGCAAGCGCTCGACAATCAAAATCAGAATGATAGCATTATTACAATCTCATTGTTGAATAAAAATATTTTAAACACCTATGATAAAACCCTTATTACCGAACATCAATTTTTTGTAGAATCCGACAATACCGATTATATATTTGATTACAATATAATTCCTGATACCGTTAAGTATAAATTTTGTACACCTGTTTGTTTAGATTGTATTTATGATATTTTAATTACATTAAATCATGTTGAAAGTTGCAGTAATGAACCTTTGTTCAGTTATACCGGCACCATTGGTAATTTATTGAACGGTACCACCAAGCCCGATTTGAATTGTAACAACAATGACAGTACAGGTGATTATCCTCGTAAAATCACAAAAACACTGAATGTAGGTACTTATGTTATTACCAAAAAAATTACAGTAAATGAACAGGCGGCGATTGCATATATTAATGAAGTATTTAAGGATAGTTGCGTATTTGATTCAATTTTGAAGAAGCAGCTTGATTTGGTTGACACTATGGATTGCTACCGGAGCTGTTTTAATTGTTCTCAGCCACCAGCTCAAACTGCGCTTTGCGATACCGCTTATTGCAAACCCAATCCCAATCGTTGCGATATTATAAGGGGTATGCTTCTTGCAGACCTTTCACCGGGCGGACAATATGCGGAATTCGACAGGGATAGCGAAAATCATGTTGATGCCAGCGCTTATCCGCTATCTATTTTTAACCAATACAACAAATTACCAAATCGAAATGTTTTTTCTATATTGCAAACTAATTTTAACGGTAATTATACCACTTTAGCGGACAACTGGCTTCCCGAATATGCTGATTCCCTGCTGACCATGCATCCCGAATACTGCATGCTTTCGTGGTGCGACAAACCCGATATTGACGCTACTCTTGATTTTGACGTAAAAATTCTTTTAACACGTTATTTTTTAGATGCGCTTAACAGCGGCTATATTGACACAAGCATTACAGCGGTTTATAAAAAGCTAATAGATGCTGACCCCTGGTTTGCGGATTCTCTATTATATCCAGTATACCAACGTAAAAATCAATTATTAAGCAAACTTAAAAACTACGGCTGTGGCGATTCTACAATGCCAATTGATAAATTAGCAATGATAATGGCTTATTGCGCCAAACATAATTCTTTACCCGATATTCCCGACACCACTATTTTACAACCTCCGCCTGCTATCAATACAACAACTTCTCAGTGCAATATCCCTTATGGTTATTTCCCCAGTCACAAGTTTGGGAGAGATACAAGTATAGCCGACTTAGAATGGACTTTCCTGCGTTCTTTGTATATATCTGCAAAAAATGAAATTATAGAACAAAGTATGAGAGACTTTGCCAATCCTCCTACAAATTGCAATATTAATTGTATCGGCTCAGATTACTATTGGCACTGGTGGTGGAATACCCCTCTCTGGCTTCATCCTCCTTGCGATCCATATTTTTACCTATATCAGGATAAGAAAAGACGGTTTAACACTAACTTAAACGATATATTTGATGCCTTGGATGATGAAGATATTTCTATTGATATAAGTTCAATAAGCGATACCGCCAGCTATTGTGAATATGCCCAGCTTATAGCCAGCCAGTCGAACTCTATAAATCAACAATTTTCTAACGTTACATGTGGAAACAATACTCCCTGCGAAATTGCAGACTCATTGCTGATAGTTTTTAACGCTATGTTGCATCAGCTGCATAATAATAATATTAATACATCTGTTACTTTTACATCCGCGCAATTACCCACAGTCCTCATCAATGCAGGGATTACTAATATTAACGCTTATGTTCAAGATAATGAGATTTACATAAAACTCGAATCCTGCAACAATCCCATAACAATTCCTTATTTACCGTATTCACAATCCGAGACAGGATTTACAGTTCCCGTATCCCTGTGTTGTATCAGTAATATTATTTCCAGTCATTACCAATCTAGCTTTAATATAAAAGTTACTTATGCCAATGGAACTGACACTACAATTCAAATACAAACCAAATGCAATTTTCTCGAAAGTTGCGCTTCCAGCGCTAATTCTGCTTTATCATGCCGGCATTCTTCACCATATAAAGAACCTATCAAAGATTATCTTAACAGCATTTTCCATTTTATTGCAGCGGCAGGCAATCCGACTTCGCCCCAACTTCTTAATGTTTTACCTGATGTTTTAAAAGAAAAAGATGGGTATATAGCTGATCATGTTTCTATAAACCAAACAAATAATTTTGTTGTTGGTATTTATCATAATTTCGACTATATTTTATGTAATATTACTTTACTTCACAATTCAAACATCAGCGACTGGAGTAAGGTAAAACAAATTATCAGTATAACTCCCGATTTTAATTTTGCCAATTCAAGCGGCATCACTTATAATTTTATTCTTAAAGTGTTGGTAGATAACAGCGGGATTTTTTCAGAAGTTGAAGTAGAAGGCTCTACTTGCTGGCCTATCAATAAGTGCATGCCCGCGCATACATTCTGCGACAGCATACCCCATTTACCAAAGCCCCCTTATCATAATGATTGTGTTCATGGTTTGATAGCTACCGCGCACAGTAATGCGCTTATACTTTACCGGTCATGGTTAGACAGCGCCAGAACTAAACTGCTGGAACGCTATTATGCCAAATGCCTGAAAGCCGCAGAAGTATTTAATATGACTTATACCGACAGGGAATACCACTACACTTTGTATTATTATGACCAGGCAGGAAACTTAGTAAAAACCATACCACCTACGGGTGTTAAATTGCTTGACAGTAGCCATGTGGCGCAGGTAGCCTATTACCGTTCGCATCACTACAACACTCCGGTTTTACCGTTTCATGTTAAACCTACGCTTTACTGTTACAATACGCTGAACCAACCTATCTGGCAAAAAACGCCGGATGCAGGAGCAAGCAATTTTTACTATGACGGATTAGGACGCATAGTGGCATCGCAAAACGCACAACAAAAAGCGGATGGGCAGTACTTTAGTTATACCAAGTATGATAAGCTGGGACGTACTGTTGAAACAGGTAAAATAAAACCATATCCTCTGATTGATAACACCAATGCCCGTGATTTTGCAGGCTGGAATACTTTTATTGATTTACAGCCAAACTGTACAGAGATAACATTTACAAAATATGACGAAGCATATACAAATGCAATCAACCTGAAATTTGGCAGCGCGGGACAACGAAACCTGCGCAGCAGGGTAGCATCGGTATTTAGTTTTGAAAACAAAAATAAACTCACAAGTAAAAATTACACTTGCGCAACGCATTACACCTACGATATCCAGGGCAACGTGTATAAACTTATTTCCGATTATCCCAACGGAGTTATTGGAGATAAGACAGTTGAATATGATTACGACCTGCAGAGCGGCAAGGTAAACAGCGTAACGTACCAGCGTGGCGCTCCCGACATGTTCATGCATCGCTACGGTTATGACGCTTCCAATCGACTTACAAGAGTTGAAACCAGCGCCAACGGGCTTACATGGGAAACCGATGCCGAATATTTTTATTACCGGCATGGACCATTAGCACGAACAGAACTTGGCGCCGACAAAGTGCAGGGTTTAGATTATCTCTACACACTGCAAGGATGGATAAAAGGGGTGAACGGTACTGCCATTACCCCTGAAACCGATATGGGACAGGATGGTATTATAAATCCTCAAACCCAGTCAGGAAGCACAACTCCGCCGCAACATATAACTACAAGTGGCGTAACATATCCTGTGTATACTATACCTCAACTTTTTGGCAATACTTATAACGGACCAGGTTATGGAACCATGAACAATGCTGTAGCCCGTGATGCCTTTGGTTATACGCTTGATTATTTTAAGAATGATTATACAGCTGTAAGCGGTAATGCCTGTCTTAGCGCTCTGCAACCAACCATTGGAACAATAAATTATCTTTACAATGGCAACATTGCAAGAATGTACACACAGATACAAAACATAGGCAACAACGGATATAATTACACTTACGACCAGCTTAACCGACTTAAAAGGGCAGAAGCATGGAAACTTGACGCCTCCGGCAATATGGCGCTATTGCCCGCAGATGCTTACGGTACGCATCTAACCTATGATGCCGATGGCAATATACTTAAGCTAAGGCGCAATGCCACACCCGATTTTCCTAAGATGGACAGCCTGCGATATTTTTATTATACACAAAGCGGCAGCACCTATAATCCTGCGGCAGGCATACCTGCCAACGCCACCAACAGGCTGAATTACGTGCATGACGCCGTAGATCCATTAGCATACAGCGACGACATTGACTCGCAGAACTCCGGCAATTACCAATACGATAAAATTGGTAATCTGATAAAAGATATTTCTGAAAAAATAGACAAAATAAAATGGAACAGCTATGGCAAAGTTTCAGAACTAATAAGGGGTGTAGGCAGTGGCAAACCGAACATAAAATTTTTATATAACCCGATGGGAGAGCGTATAGAAAAAAAAGTTATTTTTGTTAATGATACTCTGAAGAACTATACCGATTATTATATGCGTGATGCGCAAGGCAACATAATGGCTATTTATCGTAAAGACACTGCAAGCAACAATAAACAAGAACTTCGCTTGCAGGAGTTACCAATATATGGCAGTAGCAGGATAGGTGTATTGAATAGAAATACATTGATTGCTACTGTTCCCATAACAGGTATTGGCGGGAGTGCAACCAACGGAACTGTGGTTGATTATACAGGTGTAACCGGCGTTACTACTGGTATTATTACACACAGCACAAGCCTGTATAGTAATATTATTTATCATGGCAGCGCTGCTATGACTCCAACTAATTTAGCGCAACATCAGAATACAGGAGCGTATTACAGTGTAACTCGCGGTAATAAACAATATGAATTATGTAACCACTTAGGCTCAGTACTTGTAACTGTCTCAGATCGCAAGATTGCACACAGTACCAACGGAACTACAATAGACTATTATACTGCTGACATTACAAGCGCACAAGATTTTTATCCTTTCGGTGAAATTTTACCAGGTCGCTCATTTAGCAGTAACTTTTATAATTACGGTTATCAGGGTTCCATGAAAGATGATGAAATTACCAACGTTACAGGTGCTAACTTTACCACTTTTTACCGTGAAGGAGATACGAGAAAAGGACAATGGGACACCCCAGACCCGAAACCTGATGCAAGTTGGAGCCCTTATGTTATGATGAATGACAACCCGATTTGGTTTAATGACCCGTTAGGGGATATAGTGAAATATGGTGGTTTAAGAGAAAGAACTAACGTGTTTTTTTCAAGGTTATTTAGTCGTGCCTATAACAAAGAGTTTAAGACGCTTAAAGCCGACTCAAGAATTTTTACTTTTAACAATACTTTAAGCACAGGTGGAAGTTCATTAGGTGGAATTGAAAAAGTAGGTGAAAATGAATTCAATATTAACTACACAACCAAAAGTACAGAAAGAGCAAGCTTAGGTAGTTCCCCATCAGGTGAAGGTTCGCTGAATGTGTTATTTGAGGAAACTAAACACACATCAAATTTTATTAATAACAGCTTTGGGTCGTATAGCTTTAATTCTGATAATTCTCTTACCACAACAGACATTCAAAATGAAGAAGCATCAGCACATAAATTTGCTGCAATGAATACTCCGTTTCAAAAGTCATCTATTAATGTTTTTGATAAAAGTAATGGTAAATTATATTTTCCTGAAACATTTCAAGCAAAATTAAGAAAAAGTAATAATGAAGAAATTAAAACTATTTTGTTTGATACTTATACTTTGTCAGCTAGAAAAACAGTTTCAAATTTTAATTTAAAAACTCAACAAACGGAAATGACGACAATAGAATATTTATTTACTTATCCAGGTCCCTATAAAAAATAACGACAACTATGAGATTAAAATTCATTCTATTCTTATTTTTATTTTCATCAAAGCTTTTTAGTCAAAATAATTATTGGGGTGAATACAAAATGGTTTTGCATGGGATAATTCATGTTATTGATTTAAAAACTGACTCAACGTATTCATACAATATACAGGGAGACATGTATAGAAAGCAAACGAACGGTACTATAAAAGAGTATGGGGATACTATAGTTTTATATGACAGTATTGGTAATTGTTTGAATAAGTACAAATTGAATAGAAAATATTTTCTTGAGGAAGTTGTTTTGCCTCGAAATATGAGAGGAGATACAGTAATGGTTATTATAAAAAGAATTTTTAAGAAAGTAAAAAGCTATTATTCAAATGGAGATATAGAGGAAGAAATATGTTGGTTAAGTTTATACGGATATAGTGACGGATTTGATGATAGAAAACAAGGCAGTTGGAAATATTATAATAAGCAAGGCAAATTAATAAAAATAGAAAGATATAATAAAAATAAATTAAAAAGAGTTAAAATAATCCCATGATAGGGTAATGTTCCAAATTGCACCTGCGGTAGATAGAAAATAAGGGAAAAGCTAACAAGGGAAAAGGGAGAAGCTCTGAGAAATCGGGGCTTTTGCATTTAAGGGTTATCATTATTGCGACATCATTGTAGTTAAATTATCCTTCATTTGTTTTTTTGCAATAGCAATATCAATCATTTTGAGAAGGCAATTTTTTTCGTCTTTATCTAACGTATCAATCATTTTCACTTTTTCAAGAATAGACATATTTACTTCATCATCGCCCTTGCCGTGCTTTTTAAGCAGTTCGGCAATATCAACTTCTAACACTTTGGCGATCTTTTCCAACGTAGGAATAGTAGGAACCACTTTACCGCTTTCAATAACGGAATATTGTCCCTGAGCAACATTAATAGCCGTTGCTACTTCTTTTTGAGAAAGATTTTTAAGCTTTCTCAATCTTTTTATATTGGCTGAAATGTTCATTTACAGTACGTTTTTATAGTACAAAACTAATATAATATGCGTTTGAAAATATTTTTATCACAAATAAATGTTTTTAATATAATATAAAACATATATTTGCAAAGAATTAAAATATACGTTTAAACTGAATTAATATTTTAACCAATGGAACATTTACTAAACACACAAAACCCCGAACACATCACATGGAAGTACGAACAGCTAAGCTTTGCCATACTTGGCGGCATCAGGCTTGAAGGCTTGGACAGGCTGAGAGTAACCATAAAAACAGAATTTAAAACCATAGCCATACGCCATAATTTAGATTTATACAACGACGGACAGTTAGAAAAACTTGTACGCAAATACGCCGAACGCTTTGAAATAGGCACGATGTATATAGGCAAAGTATTAGGCGAGCTTATTAACCAGTTGGAAAATTACAGGATGCAGGAAATAAAAAAACAAGAAGTACCCGAAATAAAACGCACCATTAGCGAAGCAGAGCGCAAAGCAGCCATTGAATTTTTGCAACAACCCGACTTATTACAGCGCACCAATGAACTAATAGGAAAAACAGGAATGATAGGCGAAGAACATAACAGGCTGTTGATGTATTTAATATTTACAAGCAGGAAAAGAGAATACCCTTTGCACGTGATAAGCCTTGCAGCAAGCGGAGCAGGGAAAAGTTATTTACAGGAAAAAGTAAGCGAACTGATACCCGAAGAAGACAGGCTCGAAATAACCACGCTAAGCGAAAACGCCCTGTATTACTTCGGGCAACAAGAACTAAAACACAAACTTATTTTAATAGAAGACTTAGACGGAGCCGAAAGCGTGCTATATCCGTTAAGAGAACTAAAGAGCAAAAGAAAAATAACCAAGACCGTAACACTAAAAGACAGCAAAGGAAATACAAAGACAGTGCATTTAACGGTCGAAGGACCTGTAAGCGTTGCAGGCTGCACCACGCAGGAAAGCATATACGAAGATAATGCAAACCGTTCATTCCTGATCTACCTTGATGAAAGCAAAGAGCAAGACGAAAAAATCATGAACTATCAACGCAAACTCAGCGCAGGCGCTATAAACTTTGAAGAAGAACACCACATAAAAGAACTGATGAAAAACGTACAAAGAATGTTGCAGCCAATGAGTGTCAGGAACCCTTACGCCGAACTGTTACAGATACCGCAGGAAGTATTTAAACCGAGAAGAACCAATGCGCATTATTTACAATTTATAGAAGCAATAACCTTTTACAAGCAATACCAGAGAGAACATAAAGCCGATGAAAACACCGGAGAAATCTATATTGAAACAATGCTTGAAGATATACAGGAAGCCAATACACTTATGAAAGAAATACTGTTACGCAAGAGCGATGAACTTAACGGAGCTTGCCGGAACTACTTTGAACAACTGAAAACATATTTACAACAAGCAAAAGAAAATTATTTTACAAGCAAACAAATATCCAAAGCCTTGCGAATCCCTGTAAGCACTGTAAAACGACATCATCTGCATTTATTTATCAATGGATATATAAGACATTATACCGATAAAAAGGAAGCGGATAAAGCAAACAAAAGCAAAAGCTATTGTTACGAAATAGTAAGTTATGAAGAATACAGGGAACTGCAAAGCCGTATCAGCACAGCATTAGACGAAGCATTAAACAAAGTAAAGGAGAATCGGCTCAACGGCTCACTAACGGCTCACTGCACAACTGAGCCGATGCAACCCAACAGCAGCAAGGAAAAGAAGCATCGGCTCAAAAAGCTCACTGGGGAGAGCAAGCGGGAAGAAAAAATAACAGCACAGCTAATTAACATTGAACATTAAACATTGAACATCTATGAAGCACCTTGAAATAAAAACCCCCCAATACACCTACTTACTTCAAAACTTTAAGGAATGGCTTGATATTATCGGCTATGCAGAAACCACCGTAAACACGCTGCCACCACACGTGCAGGAACTTTTACACTTCTTAGAACAGAAAAACATTACACAGATAACACAAGTAAAAGCAAGACATATCAGCGATTTTAGCAATTATTTAAAAGGCAGGAGAAACCAGACACAAGGAGGCGGATTAAGCGCAAGCCATATCAACAAAGCGTTACAGTCAATAAACACCTTTGCAAAATACCTGGAACAGACAGGACGGCACAACTTAGACATTGTCATAAGAAAGATAGGCAACGAAATTAACGAGAGAATTATATTAACACAAGAAGAAATAAAGAAACTTTACGAATCCACCTACGAACCACACCTCACTTTTAACAGCCTTGCAATGGGACAAAGAGACAGGGCAATTATAGCAATGTTATACGGTTGCGGATTACGCAAAAATGAAGGCACAAAATTAAATATTACAGATATTGATTTAAACAAGAAATTAGTTTTTGTACGCAAAGGCAAAGGCAACAAACAGCGTTATGTACCTATCGCCAATAAACATGCGGAAGACATAAGAGCATATATAGAAGAAGGGCGTTACTGGTTTTTAGAAGATCATGGCGAATGCGCATTTTACTACAGAGACGGCAAGCCACGTCCCAAAAAACAAAACCCAGATAAAGAAGCATTTTTTTTAAACCTTGAAGGCAAGCGGATGTGTAGCTTTTATCAACGACTTGCATACATGAAAGAAAGAGCGGGAATAGAAAAACACTTTAGTACACACAACCTGAGACACAGCATAGCCACACATCTTTTGCAAAGCGGCATGCCCATTGATGAAATAGCAAAATTTTTAGGACACAGCTCATTGGAATCAACACAAATCTACACCCACATAGTAAACAAGCTTAACAATAAAAATAATGAACACCACGAGTTTTGAATATTACCTGAAAGACAGCGGGCTTGCGCTTCGCACCATTGAAGAAAATGTAAAAGACATTGAACGCTTTGAACAATGGGCAATACAGGAAAATTATACAGATATAGCGCATCTTAATTACAACGAACTTTTAAAATATGTACAATACCTAAAAAGCAAAGAGCTGACCATATCAACCGTTAATATCAGGGTATGCAGTGTACGTAAATATTATGACCACCTGAAAGAAGAAGGTATTATCGAAATAAATCCTGCAAGACATTTACATATCAAAGGACAAATACAACGCATTACAGAGAATCCGTTAACCTACACACAGCTTGAAACCCTTTACAATCAATATGCAGAATACAGCAAAGAAAAAAGAAACCGCCTGCGCAGCTTGTCAATACTCGGTCTTATTATATGGCAGGGCTTACATAGCGGCGAACTTAAAAAAATAGAAGTAAAGCATATAAAGCTGGATAATGGAACGGCATATATACCCGGCACAAGAAGAAGCAACAGCAGGGAATTAAAATTAGAAGCAAAACAGATCATCGTATTGCATGATTACCTGAACACGTTACCAATTAGTCAAACCCACCTGCTTGAAAGCAGGAGAGCGGAGAATATTATTAACTGGCTTCTTGGTGAACTCAAAGGACTTAATCCAGTTATCAGGAATGTTCAGCATATAAGAGCATCAGTATTTTTGCACTGGCTGAAGATGTATGATAAAAGGCAGGTTCAATACATGGCGGGACATCGTTATATAAGCAGCATGCAATATTATGAAGTGCAGGAATTAGACAGCCTTACAGATATGTTAACGAAACATCATCCGTTTGCATAAAGAAAAAAAAGAAATGAAATCCTACAGAAAACAAAAACAAAAAATCATTATCTTTGTGAAAACAAAAACAACCAACAACATGAAAGGCATCAGTTATATAACAGATGACAAGAACCACAAAAAGGCAGTGGTAATAGATCTGAAAGCCATAGAAGAAAGAGAAGAAGAAGTACTCGAATTTATTGATGTGCTTATAGCAGAATCAAGAAAAGGCGATGAACAGATAAGCTGGGAAGAAGCAAAAAGGCAGCTTAAAAGAAAAGGTAAACTATGAACTATATAGTTACTATCCGCAAGCAGGCGATTAAAGAGCTTGAACGCCTTCCCAAAAAAGATAACCAGCAAATAAGTAAAGCTATAGACGGATTATCTGCAGACCCACGTCCCAACGGATGTAAGAAACTCAAAGGAGAAACCGAGTATATATGGAGAATCAGGGTAGGAAACTATCGTGTACTTTATACAATAGAAGACAGTGTAAAAATAGTAGAAGTAAGAAAAGTCGGACACCGGAAGAATATTTACATATAAAAAAACCGTAAGAAACCCTGCGCCAGATTTTACTTCCGAGTTTTCCAACCCTTCACCGCCACCGCCATATAAGCTGGTCGTAAAATACCCCGACCTTTTAAAACGCCCACAGCCAACACAAATCCGACACACATAAATTTTATTTTTCGTCATGCTTTTTGTAAAATCCAATCGCTCGCACAAACAAAAAGACACGCCAAAAAAATAAAATTGCCAAGCTAAATAACATAATGAGAATTATAAAACCCCGATGAAAATCGGGGTCAGTTATAATTGTCATTATGTAAAATAGCCGCTCGCCTGCACACGCCCACCTTGACAAGCAGCACATTGCTTTTTTTTATTGTTTATTTTTAAAGGAATAAAAACAAAAAATCAATAAGCTGCTTGCTGCCATTGAAAAGCAGTAGCAATAAAAGAAAAATAAAGTAAACTGACCCTGATTACCTGCCTTGCCGGTCAGGCAGGCTTGTTTTTGAAATTAAGGCAACCCCCCGATATGATTACTTTTTTTCTTTCATTGCTGAAATAGTGCGCTACTCCTTACAGTCAGTCAAGGCGCAAGCCTGCGGCAGCAAGGCAATACAATAACTATTTTTAAGTTAGTGCAACCTTCCGCACGGAATTAACATTACCGCTCCGAATTAATTATACTGCTCCGTTTGGATGCCCGTTTTATTGATATATAAACACACAAGCCAACGCATAAAGCTATTTTATACATCAATAAAACGAGCTGTGTTTTTTCGTGCGCTCAGTAAAATCAACGTTTTTAAAGATGATGTGAAAAATATCCAAAGAAAAAAATATAAAATTATTTTTTGCATCAGCTTTAAAAATGAGCCAACCGTAGGGCGGCAGGGTGCGAGAGCCTGTGCGAAATCATTCATCATCATTCAATCATTGAGCGAAGGAAGAACAATAACCGCAAACGGTGCAGCGTATAGCTTCGCTATTTAACATAGTGTTATTATGTGACTTTAGTTATATAATGCAACATTATGTTAAAGTCTGTATTGCTTGCGGTTATTGTTGTGCAGGGCTTTCAGATGGAAGTAATATTTTATTTATTAAAAATACTTTTTGTAAACAAAAAAGCGTTAATTTAGTAACGTAGAAACGAACGAATGAGATTATCCGGACACATAAAAGAAATGCCTGAAACAAGGCAGTATGAAGGTACTCCTGCTAATTATTTTTTTTCTTTTGAAAAAGGGACTAAAGAAAAAAGGGTGCGAGTCAATTTTTTATATGTAAAGGATAACCATTTAGGGAATGTGCTGGTAACAGTGAGTGATCGTAAAATACCGCATGAAACTTCAACGGGAATTATTGAATTTTACAGTGCGGATATTGTGAGCAGTTGCGACATGTACCCCTTCGGCATGGAAATGCCAAACAGAACATTTAATCCTGATAAATATAAGTTCGGTTTTGGCTCACATGAAAAAGACGATGAGTGGAGTGGTATAATAGGCGCTGATTACGACTTTGGCGGTTATGGTTATGATGCTTTGCTTTGCAGAAGAAAAACTCCTGACCCGTTGGCAAGCAAGTATCCCCAATTATCACCTTACTCATATTGCGCAGGGAATCCCATTATTTTTAGAGATGCTGATGGTAATTATATTGTTGGCATTGATGGACAACCGGTTACGTATACAACAGGTAAAGATGGACAAATTAATTGGTCTTCAAACGCTTCTGCTGATGTTCAAAGATTAGGTAATGCGATGTTAAAATATCCTACAGGCAATGAAGTATTTAATAAAATGCAACAAACAGATTATGCTATTAGTGTTAAAATAAGCCCTGATATAAAAACAGATCGTGTAGGTTATACAAATAAAAATTTACTTTGGAACAAAACTACTAATAAAGTAGCAAAAGTTAAAAGTATGGACATTACCTTATATGAAGGTAATTACAAAGAGATGAAAGAGAAAATTGCAAAAGGGGTAAATTATAATAGTACACAGCAAGGGGCTTTATATCAAGAATCTATAGAAAAGACAAATTCTTTAGATAATGCTTTGGCTGCGGATTTAGTTCATGAGGGCATTCATGCAACAGATAAAAATAATATTCAACAAAGTGCTGAAAATAAAATGCTAGGTACTAAAAATGATATAGAAGCATTACCTGAAGAAAAAGAAACAAATTTTCTTTTGGAATCAACACCTATGACTAAAATGCCGACTAAAAAAGTAACAGAAGTTTCAACTCAAGATAAAAAAGATATTATACATTAATTAAATTTTATATGCATCTGCCAAAATTTTTAATTGTTTTATTTTTTTTGTTATTCCCTTTTTGCAGTACTTATTCTCAAATGAGTTGCATGAATGAAACTATTAATGATTCTTTGATAAAGTACCTTATTTCAATAAAGGAGATAGACACTATATTTAGTAAAGACTATAAATATTATAGAGATGCAATATACGTGGTTCCGATTACTGAATTTATTGATAAAGAAAATCATAAGCAAATTGGAGTATATCGTTTTGGGACAAATTCTGATCATGGAAAAGAATATGTCTTTATTTTAAATGCTAAAATTGAAATTTTATCTGGTACCTCAGAAGATGATATTTATAAATTGATTAATTTTTTCGAAGGGAAAACAAGTTATTTTAACAACGAAAATATTCTTTTTTGTTTAAAAAAAGTATTAGAAATTATGAAAGAGAATAAAAGTTCAAAGATTTATCAATTACCTGAACCAACAGAAAAATGAAAATGCAGTGCACATTCTTCGATAAATCAAAAACAATCTAAAAGCTTCGAGAACTCGGGGCTTTTGCAATTATAAAGCATTGATGTTTTTTTTATTTTTTATTTATTGTGTATAAAATGTTTCATTGCATCTATAAGATTATTAAAACATAAATATAAAACCACGATTGCTAAAATCGATATAACAATACCAATAATAACCTTGTACTTTTTATCTATATCCATAAATCAATATTTTAAAATGTTTTTACAATAAACAAAAGAAGCCCTGCAATCGGAAATCCGGAATTATTTTTTCACGCTTCTGAGTGTTTTAATTTTAGAAGGTTTACGTGAAGCATGGATAATGCCGAGAACAGTAATATCAGGCTCTTTCACTTTATAGATAATAAGCCAGCTAAGGCAAACAGCTTTACGATACATTTTTGTTTTCGTGGGGAGTTCTTCGCATTCTTTAAAGGCATAAGGATTTTTTTCAATACTATCAATAGTTTCAAATATTTTATCGCCCACTTTCAAGGCATTCAAAGGTTGATGATTGATAAAAGCGATAAACCCTGTTATCTCATCAATATTCTTTAAAGCGTTAAGCGAAATTCTTACCTAGTAAGTTTTTCTAATTGTTTCCTTTTTTGTTCCCATTTTGTTTTTGCATCAAGTAAGCTAATGGTAGTCATATTTTCCGCATCCTTAATCCATTTTTTAAAATCAAGGATACTAACGGGATCGCCTGGCAGGGCAAAAGAATCAACCGCCGGATCTTTAGCAATAGAGAGCACTTTATTAAGTTCAAGATCTTTCAGTAGTTTGAAAGCATTATCGTTGGGGATATTTACAGTTACTGTTCTCATGATAGAAGGATTAAAATTAGTGAGCGAATTGCTGTTGAATATTAGCTTTAAAAATAAAAGCATCTAAGAACTCTTTAACGAGTTTCTTTTTATCATTAGATAATTGTTCCACTTTCTTAAATTGGATTAAAAGTTCTTCGTCTTTAATAGCATCAATAGCTTTATCGCCTAATGTGCCATTTAATAAAAAATCCGGAGACACTTCCAAAGCTTTGGCAACCCTGTTAAGCACATCGGCAGAAGGCACAGCTTCTCCACGCTCATATTTACCCACATTAGTAAAATGCACTTTAGCCAGTTTAGCAAGTTCCTGTTGGGAAATGCTTTTTGCTTTACGGGCGCTCAATAATCGGTCTGCAAATTTATTCATAGTAAAAAGAATTTATTAACACTGCAAATATAGTAATAACGCTAAATATATTTGATTATTTAATAGTGTTTGTGAATAACTTTTAAAAATATGACTTTGGGGAAAGAATTAAATAAGATAAGTTTGTAGCGAAATCACTATATAAAAAACTTATCAACAATGCAAATACAAGACATTAAACAAAATCTTTCAATATTAGAAGTATTGCAGCACTACAGCTTACAGCCCAACCCTTCGACAAGCTCAGGGCGGGCAAACCTTATCTGTTGCCCTTTCCACGAAGACAAAACGCCAAGCTTGCAGCTTTACCCCAAAACAAATACATGGCATTGCTTCGGTTGTGGGAAAGGAACCGATACTATTGATTTTATACAGTACAGCGAGCCGTGCAACACACACGAAGCGATTAACAAAGCAAAAGAATTTTTACAGTATATATCAACAAAAACAATAAAGCCAATGAATAATAATACCAAAATAACAAAGGAACTAACGGTTCGACAAAGCTCACCGTTAACTCCAGAACAAAGAACAGAAACCTTAACCAAAGCCTTTACCTACTTTGCCCGCAGCATACACGGCAGAGACGAAAAGCCTAAACAGTACCTGCAGAACCGGGCATTAGATATAAATAAGATCACCGTTGGCTATGATGCTCACATGTTCCATAAAAGCCGTGAAATTACAGCAGAATTAAAGGAAATGTATTTAAATACAGGCTTAATATATCCTGATAAATTAGGCAGATCCGATTACTACCACAGTTTTTTTGACGGCTGTATAGTGTTCCCCATCAGCAGCGAGCAGGGCGAAATAGTCAACCTTTACGGCAGGTGCATAGATGAAAGCAAAGAAAGCAAACCTGCCTACCGGACAGGCAGGCACCGCTATTTACCAGGCAAACACCAGGGCATTTACCCGAAATATCCCAAAGCAGAAACAGAAAGATTAATAATAACGGAATGTATAATTGATTGCGCAACGCTATTACAAATTCCTGAAATAGCCTGTAAATACGAGATGATAAGCTGTTACGGCACAAACAATTTTACAGCAGAACATCAAACAGCGATTAAGAATTTACAAGCATTAAAAGAAGTGATATTATTTTATGACGGCGACAAAGCAGGCAGAGAGGCGATATATATACATGCAGCAATACTAAAGGAAATTTTACCTGCCGGCAGGCACGGAAAGTCAAACATAAAAATAAGTTATGTAGAAACTCCAGACAATGAAGATATAAACAGTTTATTGCAAGGGCATGAATCGCCAGTATTTACAGAGCTTTTGAGCAACCGTAAATTTTTTCTTTCATCGGAAAAACAGGAAAAACAAAATCCTGTGAAAACTTCCGGTGAAAGAAAAAATGCAGAAAACCAACTCATCAACCCATCAACCTTGAAACTTGGGGCTTTAGATTTGGAGCTTGGAACTTTAAACGCCGACAATCCCGAACAGTTGATTTACGAAAACGAATATCTGACAGCTACCCTCTGGGGCGGAATAGAAATTTACAACATCAAAAAGCTGAGAGCCACACTGCACCTGCAAAGCAAGAGTAACGAATATTTAGAATACCGCGATACCGTTGATTTATACAGCAACAGCTACACACAACGATTGATAAGAGAAGCGGCGGAAAAATTAGAAACCGGCACAAGCGCAATGAGCAAAACCATAACAGAATTAACCAAAGCATTGGAACAATACAGGCAAAAAGAAAGAGACAAACAAAGGAAGATAGAAGAAGCG